>PXQK01000110.1 GCA_003022085.1 Halobacteriales archaeon QH_10_65_19
CCCGACCGCTCGATCCATCCCGGGCGTTCACGGCAAGCGGAGGATGTCATTCAGCAGGATACCAGGCCAGTGCGTGGTCGGCGGCGATACTGACAGTCACCGACTGTCCGTGTTCGAACGTCTCGACGTGGTTGTGGAGACACCGGACCGTGCTACCGTTGGTCAGTTCGACGCGGTAGACGAACGTCGGGCCGTTGTACTGGCGGTGGAGGATCTTCCCGTTGGCGGTCGCCTCGTTTGCCGGCACCGCAGCCAGGTCGTCCGGGCGAACGAGCACGTCGATCTCGGCGCCCTCGTACGCCGAGACAGGGCCGTTGAGCTGTGCCGTCTCCAGCGATCCGAGCACGGTTTCGACCGTGTCGCCGTAGACCTGGCCGCGGATGAAGCTGGCCCGCCCGAGGAAGCTCGCAACGAACCGCGACTCGGGGTTCTCGAAGACGATCTCGGGCTTGCCGACCTGTTCGAGCCGGCCGTTGTTCATGATTGCCACCCGGTCGGAGATCGACAGCGCCTCCTCCTGGTCGTGGGTCACGGAGATGGCAGTGACACCGGTCTCCTTGAGGATCCGCCGGACCTCCTCGCGCATCTCGATGCGCAGGCGCACGTCCAGGTTCGAGAACGGCTCGTCGAGCAACAGCACGTCGGGCTCGGGGGCCAGTGAGCGCGCGAGCGCGACCCGCTGTTGCTGTCCGCCCGAGAGCTGTGTGGGGAGTTTCCCGCGGTGTGAGTCGAGATTCACGAGCTCCAGCAGTTCCGTCGCACGTGCCTCGCGGTCGGCCTCGTCCCAGCTGTCGATCCCGAACGTGACGTTCTCCTCGACGGTAAGGTGGGGAAACAGCGCGAAGTTCTGGAATACGAGCCCGACGTCGCGGTCTTCCGGCGCGACGAACTGCCCGTCTCCGGCGACAGGTTCGTTGCCGATCCGGATCTCGCCCGCCGAGGGCCGTTCGAGCCCCGCGATCATGCGCAGCGTCGTCGTCTTTCCGCATCCGGAGGGGCCGAGCAACGTCAACAGCTCCCCCTCCCTGACCGCGAGGTCGAAGTCGCTGACGGCCGCCTCCGGGCCGTACTCGCGCGTCAATCCCTCGAGCCGGAGCACCGTCTCTTCGGACAGCGGACCCGTGGCGACGGGCCCCGCCTCGATCGGATCCCGGCGCAGGCTGTCCGCCCAGGTCGCCGAGCCAATCCTCTGCGACTCCATCTGGTCTGTCTCCGACTGGAAGTCCTGTTCTGACATCGTTCCTCCGTGGTGGCCCCGCGGCCACGCTCACTCCGGTGACGGGACGCTGCCACCTTCTCCTGTTGGAATACTTTAGGCAACCCAAAAGAATCTGTCGTTTGACCCGGGTCCCTCGGAACAAGCGAAAGCTGGGGCTGTGCGGGCGGCCAGCCCGGCCCGGACCCTGTTCTCGACGTCGTCCGGGAATCCATCGCGAACGGGTGGGAACTCATACGGTCGTGTGTAATTCCATAGCGTCGTCGGGCCAAGCCCGACTGCCTGGGAGACGTAGTCTCCCTCTGGTACAGAGTCACGTACGACCGCATCACACCCGCGAGAGCCACACGTCCAGGCAGACGTTCTCCTCGTGGGGTGCGTACGAGCGGACGCGCCGCCGACACTTGACGGTCACCTCATACCCCGTCGCAGCCTCGCGGACCGCCCGCTCGCCGGGGCCGAACGGATCGTCTTCGTGCTGGATGTCGTAGTAGTGCAGGACACACTCCTCGCCCGCCAGCCCCACCGCCGTGTCGAGAAACTCGTCAGCGGAGTGGGGAAGATTCATCACGAGGCGGTCGGCCCACCCCTCGTAGTCGGCCGCAACCTCCCGGACGTCGCCGTGGCTCGCCGTCACGCTGTCTGCGACGCCGTTTCGCTCGGCGTTCTCCCGCAGGTACGCGACAGCGGTCCCGTTGATGTCCACGCCGACGACCGTCGCGCCCTGCGCGGCGGCGGGGACGGCGAATGGGCCGACGCCGGCGAACATGTCGAACACCTGCTCGCCGGGCTGGACCTGCTCGACCACGCGGTGGCGCTCGGTCGCGAGCCGGGGTGAGAAGTATACCGCGGCCAGGTCGAGCGCGAACTCGCAGCCAAACTCCCGGTGGATGGCCTCCGTGTCGTCACCGACGAGGAGCTCCCAGTCACGGACCCGTTTTTCGCCTTTGATCTTCGAGGCACGGTTGAGGACGGTCTTGACCGGGAGGTCCGAGGCAGCGATCGCCTCCGCGAGTTCCTGCGCCCGTTCGGGGTCGTCCTCGTCGACGATCACCACGTCGCCGAGCCGCTCGTAGGAGGCGTCGAACCCGACCAGGTCGGCAGGCATCGTCTGGGTCTCCCGCTCGGGCGGCGACCGGTCGAGGACCTCGTAGCGGTCGGGAACCGCACCGGGGTTGGTCACCGGAATGTACAGACAGCCGTCCTCGTGGACTATCTCGTGGCCGCCGTCGACGAGGTCTCGCTCCGCGAGCGCCTGCCGCGTCTCCTCGCCGGCCTCACGCTTGACGCGCACGCACGGCACCCCCATGCTAGCCTGTCGGTCAGCACCGGCGGTAAGTCTGACGTTCGCCGTCGATCTGGAGGGCAGACGCTGACTGCGACGGTGCTGATCTTCGTGGCGATGGCCTTTGCCGGGTCGGGGCTCGTGTATCTCTCTTTGCTGCCGTTCGAGGCCGACGGGGCGACGAGCGCCTGATACTACCGGACGCAACTTCTATTACCCCGGTAACAAATATATTCTACAGTGTCCGACAACCGCGTCCCTCTCGACGGGAACATCTTTCACTCGATAGCAGACCCGATCTACGTGCTCGACGGCACCGGCGAGATCCTCGACGTTAACGAGGCGGCAACGGAGCGGTACGGCTACTCCCGGGAGGAGTTCAGGGGGATGGACGTGGCCGACGTTAGCTCGGGGGAGCCGCCGTACACACGGTCGAACGCGATCGGGCGGATCGAGGAGGCACTGAAGGGGACGCCACAGGTGTTCGAGTGGCAGGGAGCAGACAGCGACGGGAACGCGTGCTGGGAGGAGATGAGCCTGTGCCGGGCACCCGTCGACGGGGAGCCCCGGGTGGTTGCGACGCTCAGCAGCATCGAGGAGCGAAAACGAACCGAGCGAACACTCGAGGAGGAACGGGAGAGACACTCGTCGCTTGTCGAGCAAAGTCCGGACGGGATCGTCATCGTTCAGGACAGGGAGCTCAAGTTCGTCAACCCGGCGTTGGCGGACCTGACCGGGCGACCGGAGTCGGCGCTTCACGGGCTCCCTTTCGACGAGATCATCGCGCCGGAGGACCGCGAACTCGTCAGAGAGCGCTACGAGAAGCGGATCCGCGGGGAGAACCCGCCGGAACAGTACGAGATCGAGGTCCTCACTGCCGACGACGAACGACGGTACGTCGACCTCACGGTTTCGTCGATCACGTACCGCGGCGAACCGGCAACGCTGGCCACGTTCACCGACATCACCGAACGCAAGCGGATCGAACAGGACCTCCGGAATCGCGAGGCGAAGTTCCGGATCCTCGCGGAGAACCTCGACACTGTCGTATGGATGTACGATCCGGAGGCCGACCAGATCGTCTACGTCAATTCCGCCTACAAAGACGTGTGGGGACAGCCCAGGGAGTCGCTGTACGATCATCCGAGAGCGTACGTCGACAACATCCACCCCGAGGACCGCGACTCGGTGCGGGAGGCGTTGTCGACACAGGAGACGGGCGAATACAGCGAGGAGTACCGGGTAGTCAGGCCCGACGGAGCCGTCCGGTGGATCAGCGACTATGCGGTTCCGGTCCACAGCGACGACGGCGAGGTGTTCCAGATCGTCGGCATCGCAGAGGACATTACCGACCGGAAACGGCACGAACAGGAACTTCAGCGACAGAACCAGCGCCTGGAGAAGTTCATGAGCGTCGTCAGCCACGACCTGCGGAACCCGCTGACCGTCGCGAAAGGCCGCCTTGCGCTGATCGAAGACGAACAGACCGAGGTGATCGACCAGAACCTCGAACGGATGGAGGCGATCATCGATGACATCCTCACACTCGCCAGGCAGGGTCAGTCGATCGACGGGATCGAACCGATCCAGCTCCGGGAGGTCGCAAAACAGTGCTGGAGCCACGTCGCAACCAGCGAAGCGACGCTGATCGTCGAGTCTAGCGCCACCCTTCACGCGGATCCGGAGCGGCTCCGCCAGCTGCTAGAGAACCTCTTCCGGAACGGCATCGAACACACCGGTGACGGAGTGACGATCCGCCTCGGTCCGCTCCCGGACGGGTTCTACGTCGCCGACGACGGGCCCGGTATCCCCGAGGCGGATCAGGAGCGCGTCTTCGAGTACGGGTTCACCACGAACGAGCGCGGGACCGGGTTCGGCCTCAATATCGTCGAGGAGATCGCACACGCACACGGCTGGACCGTCGACATGACCGACAGCGCCGAGGGCGGCGTACGGTTCGAGTTCGCAGGTGCGAAATAAAGCCGGGAACGACACCGAAAACGAGCGGTCCGTCGACCTGTGCTGTCGGCCCTCTACGAACACGGTGGAGTCCCGAGCAGCAGGGTACCACGGCTGGCCCAGACCGCCGCGTATCGCGCCGTTTTAGTCCCGCCGGCACGTCTTGGCGGGTAACTGTGGCCATCACGGACAAGATATACGTGAAGAATCACCAGCAGATCGTCTCACAGCTCGATCGGTCGTTCCCGAAGGGGGCGTTCAAAGGGGCGACGATGGATATCCTCTACGGGGGCGAGGGGCTCTCGAAGCTCAACGATGCCACCCGTGACCGGGTGCTCGAGTTCGCGGAAGCCTTCCTAGACTGTGACTGTGAGGCCAACCCCCACTGTGGCTGCCCGGAGCGGAAGTTTATCCGCTACCTGCTGGAACTGCGCGAGCAGGGGCTGGGTCCCGACGCCATTGTCGACGTGATGGGCGACGAATACATGCTGTATGCCTACCCGGGAGACGTCCTCTCCTTTCTCGACGATTCCGTCCGGACGCTCGAAGCAGCAGAGACGCTGGCCGACGTCGACGGGAAGCCCGGGGCTGCCGAAGAGATGCGGGCCCTGCGGAAGAATCTGGTGCAGTAAACCGGCTAATCTTCGAGCGCTTCGGCGATACGGTCGAGCGAGCGCCGGACGTCGTGTACCTCGTCGCGGAGCTTGCGGACCTCGCGGATCAGTTCCTCGTCGTCGCCGCCCATCCCACCTGGGCCGCCGCCCATCATGCCGCCCATCATCTGGGCGAAGGGGTTACCACCGCCCATGCCGCCACCGCCGCCCATCATCTCCTCGGGCGGGCCACGGGGCTCCTCGCCCTCCTCGCCCTCCTGCTCGGCGCGCTTCTGTCGGATCTCCTCGACGCGCTCGCGGAAGGACGTCTCTTTGCCCTCGTCGTCGCGTGCCTCGTCGTCGCCAGTCGGTTCCTCCGCCGCCGATTCGGTATCCTCGGAGTCGTCTGCCATACCTTCCGCTTTCGGTGCGCGTCGGAAAAGAGTTCCGTCACCCCGCCCCGGTCGCGGTTAGCCGGAACTGTGTGGATGGACACACAGCCCGAAGGCCCGTCGGTATTCTGGCCATCGAACATCTTTAGTCCAGTCACGGACAACGCCGCCACATGGACACACTCGTCGTTGGCGCGGGAGCCATGGGACGCTGGCTGGGGCGGGCCCTCCGGGCGGACGCCCACGATCCGGTCTCGCTGGCCTTCTGCGACACCGATGGGACGGCGACACGCGAGGCAGCTAAAGCGCTAGGTGCCCGCGCGGTCGCACCCGGGGACGACGACGCCTTCGACGCCGTCTGCATCGCCGTCCCGATCCCCGCTGTGAGCGACGCCATCGCCGAGCACGCGCCCCGGGCCGAGCAGGCGATTGTCGACGTCACGGGGTGGATGGCGGAACCACTGACAGCCATGCGGACACACGCACCGGAGTGCGAGCGTGCGAGCTTCCACCCGCTGTTCGCGCCCGAGAACGAGCCCGGCAACGTCCCGGTGGTCGTGGACGCGCCCGGGCCGACGGTCGAGGTGATCCGCGACGCGCTCGCGGCGCGGGACAACAACCTCTTCGAGACGACCGCCGCGGAGCACGACGAGGCGATGGAGACCGTCCAGGCCCGGACGCACGCCGCCGTCCTCGCCTTCGGCCTCGCTGCCGAACCGGTCGACCCGGCGTTCCACACACCCGTCTCGGCGGCCCTCGTGGACCTGGTCGAACAGGTGGCCGGCGGCGAACCGCGCGTGTACGCCGACATTCAGGCGACCTTCGACGGCGCCGACGACGTCGCCGACGCCGCCGAACGGATCGCGTCGGCCGACAGGGAGGCCTTCGAGGCGCTGTACAGGTCGCTCGGGGGCGACGGAATCGACGGCGACGAAGCTGACGACGAACCCCGGGAGCGTGACCGATGAACGACGAGCAGCGTGCCGCGATCCGCGACAACGCGAAGTACCTCCGGCAGGTCCGCCCGGTCGACCCCGAGGAGATTCACGAGTATGTCGACGGCCAGCCCCACCCCGCTGCAGTCCGGCAGGTGCTTCGCGAGGAGGCGACCGACCTCGGCCTGCTCGAACGCGACGACGGCCGGTTCGAACCCGTCGACGAGGGTTCTATCGACCTCACCTTCCACGGGGTCGACGCGCTCTCCGAATCGATCGTGCGCCAGATCGAGGACCGCCTCGTCGAGCGGTACGGACCGGGCTGGCCCGACGGTGAGTCCGGCGACGACCTCCGCGCCGTGATCCGCGACTTCAAGCGCCGGTACCTCCGCGGGGAGGTCGTCACGTACGACGAGACGACCGCGCTGGGCTACGCCATCTACCACCTCCCGCCGTACTTCGCGGCGGTCCAGTACGTCCTCGCCGACCTGGCGGCCGACAACCTCCTCCCCCGGAAGCTGCGGGTGCTCGACGTCGGCGCCGGCGTCGGCGGCCCGGCGCTTGGGATCGACGCGCTGCTGCCCGACGACGCCCTCGTCGAGTACCACGCCGTCGAACCCAGCGACGCGTCGGACCTCCTGGACGATCTCCTCGACGCAACCGGGTGTAATGTCCACCCAACGATCCACCGCGAGCCCGTCGAGGCGTTCGACCCTGACGGTCCGTACGACCTGATCCTCTGTGCGAACGTACTTTCGGAGCTCGGGGATCCGGTCGGGGTCGTCGCCGACCTGCTCGACGTGCTCGCCGACGACGGCTCTGTCGTCGCGCTCGCCCCCGCGGACCGCAACACAGCGATCGGGCTACGCCGGATCGAGCGCGAAATCGAGGCCCAGCGGGACGTAACCGTCTACGGCCCGACGGTGCGGCTGTGGCCCGGCCACCGACCGGGCACCGACTCCTGGTCGTTCGACCGCAAGCCGCCCCTGGCGGCCCCGGCGTTCCAGCGTCGCCTCGACGAGGGCGAACGTGGCGAGCGACCGCCGGACGGGGTCGACGAGCAGACACGACGGGAGGATGCCGGGGCCCGGCAGCCGGGAGACGGCGAGTTCGTCAACGTCAACGTGCAGTACGCCTACTCGGTGCTGCGAACCGACGGAGAGCAGGCCGTCAGGTTCCGACCCGACCCCGAGCGGGAGGCGAAGATGGCGGAGATGGAACGACACATAACAGAGCGCATCGACTGTGTCGGCGTAAAGCTCAGCCCGAACCTCGCCGACGGCGGCAACCCGCTGTTTCTCGTCGGCGACGGCAGCCAGCGCCGCGACCACTTCGCGGTCCTGACCGAACCGTCGGCCTTCAACCGGTCGCTGGAAGCTGCCGACTACGGCACACTCTTGGGCTTCGAGAACGTCCTCGTCCTGTGGAACGACGACGAGGGCGCCTATAATCTGGTGGTCGGCGGCGAGACGGTTGTCGATCGGATCCCGATCTGAGATTTCGTGTCAGTAAGTCGATCTACCACGGCTTGCTGCCGGTCGGCTGTTCGACATCCTGGCGGATTGTTCGGGTAGCAGAAGAACGAACCT
>PXQK01000111.1 GCA_003022085.1 Halobacteriales archaeon QH_10_65_19
GATGAACGACTGTGCCCCGCCGACGGAGCCGACCAGCGTCAGCGCCGCGGTCGGGTGGATCTGTTCGACCTTCTGGACGTTCTTGTTCGAGACGAACCGACCGCCGAGGCTGGCGCGCTTGTCCGTTGCGACGACGACCCCTTCCTCGGTCGCGATGCCGATTGTGGTTGTCCCCGTCTTGTTGACGGCCTCCTCGTCGTGGTTGCCCTTCGGGAGCGAGCCTAGCTGGGGCTCGTAGGGATCCGTGAGGAACCGCCCGGAGAGCTGTTCGCGGTCGTGTGAGAGTTCAGAGCCGAGAGTTGGGTTCTGCATATCCCTATTTACTGGCCTGTCGCCTAATAAACCACTCGTTCGCGAAAACACCGTATCAGGCCAGCTTTGCCCGCTCGTATCGTTCTTTTACCCCGAGGACGGCCCTGTCGAGGGGGAGTTCGAAACCGATCTGGCTCGTGACGAGTGCGAGTGGCAGCAACGCGATGCCGGCTACCAGCGTCAACTGGTACAGCGCGAACAGCGTTGCGCGGTACAGGCGTTCCATTGTATCATCACCAGATTTTCAGTTCTTCGATATATATAAGCTTTCACCCCGAATTATCATTATTTGTTATCACGTTTTGTCCTCCTGGGCCGCCGCTGTATTGCGATTCCGGCCTCGACACGGTTCTGTCTTTCCGGGAAGACAGGAAGTGACAGTATCTTCATAGTAGAGCGATTGGAGAGGCAACGAGTGCTCGTAACTTATGCGAATTATCCGGATGACGTCCGCGCGGTCGCCGTTCGCGTGGAGGGCGCGTCGTCGGTTACGAACGTTTCGTCCGAAATCAAAAGAGTGGAATACGTGCCGCAACTGGGATGAGACATGAATTACCGAGTCGTGCTGGAAGCGGCCTGGCTGGTCCACGACGTGAACAACGTTGACGACGCGATCGGGGTGGCAGTCAGCGAGGCCGGGAAGCACCTCAACCAGGAAGAGATGGACTACGTCGAGGTCGAGGTCGGGTTTACGGACTGCCCGGCGTGTGGCGAGCCGTTCGACTCCGCCTTTATTGCCGCCGATACATCGCTCGTCGGCCTGATGCTCGAACTGAAGGTGTTCAACGCCGAGAGTGCCGAACACGCCGAGCGCATCGCCAAAAGTGATATCGGCGGCGCGCTCCGGGACGTCCCACTGAAAGTTGTCGACACTGTCGAGTTCGAGGACGAACCCGCCGAGGAGTGATCCTGTCGGATCTGAGAGCACCGGCCGCGTATCCGCCTCCGCCGGTACCTTTTTGTATTACTTTGAGTTATGGTGGGGTATGGAACTGCCGACACCAGAGGATCTGCGTCAGCGCCGGAACGACCTGGGGCTGACACAGAGTGACCTCGCCGAGCAGGCGGACGTCTCACAGCCGCTGATCGCCCGTATCGAGGGTGGTGACGTGGACCCGCGCCTCTCGACGCTGCGCCGGATCGTCAACGCACTGGAGGAGGCCGAAGGCGGACTCCTCCGGGCCGAGGAGCTGATGAACTCGCCGATCGTGAGCGTCCCACCGGACGCGGGCGTCACCGAAGCGACGGAGGTGATGGACGAGAAGGGGTACTCGCAGGTGCCGGTGGTCAGGGACGGCACACCCCAGGGGCTGATCGGCACCTCCGACATCCGCCAGCGCTCCGAGGAGAACGTCGGTGAACTACCCGTCGCCGAGGTAATGCACGAGTCGATCAGCATCGTCGAGCCGGACGCGACGATAGACACTGTGGACGCACACCTCGATCACAACGACGCCGTGCTGGTCGTCGAGGGGGGCAAGGCGGTCGGCATCATCACCGAGGCGGACATCGCACGCCATATCTCCTAGCCGACGGCGGTATCCGGGACGTCGAACTCGTGTTCCACCACGACGCCGTCGGCGTTCCGGCCGAGCGCGGCGATCATCGTCGGTCACGGGAGCGCGAGCTTCGAGATGGTGCGGCCGTACTCGTCGTCACGGCCCTCTCTGTCACGCTTCTCTCGGTTCGCGAGAACAAACCGCGGGCGGTCGACCCCTAATCGGACTGGATCTCCTGAAACTGGTCAAGGAGCTCCTCCGTAGACTCGCCACCCTTGTACTCGACACTTCCCTCGTACTGGGTCCGCTCGTCGTCGAAGCTGGCGTCCACCTCACTGTTTTTGCGCTCGCGGCGCTCATGCTCCTCTTCGTCGTATGCTCCCATCGACATTGTTTGACACACTCAAGCTACGTAGCTGTCTACTATCAATGTAACGGTTCTTGCGGTTCCGATCGACGTCCGACCGGTTGTGCGCGCTGGTTTGGACAGTCACTCAAAAGAGTCCGTGAAAATTAAATTTTCGTCGTATTATTCACGCCACAAGCTGAAAAGCCACGGTCGTTCAGTTCGATGTACCTGCGGAGCGGGCACGCCACCTCCGTGGATAGTCGTCAGTAGGAGCGTTCCTTCGGCTCGTAGGTCTCCTCGTGACCCTCGAGCACGACAGGCTTGTAGTAGAGCCGCGGCGTTCCGTCCTCCCAGGCGAGCATCGTGTGCTTGACCCACTCCTCGTCTCTGCGTTCCTGGTACTGCTGGCGCCAGTGGGCGCCCCTGAACTCCTCCCGAGCGAGCGCACCGACCATGATTGCCTCCGCACAGTCGATGACGTTGCGCGTCTCGATTGTGTGGATCAGGTCGGTGTTGTACGTCCGCGATGGGTCGGAGACGCCGACGTGCTGGTACTGTTCGCGGGCCTCGCGGATGTCCCGCAGTGCCTGCCTGAGGTTGCTCTCCTCGCGGAACACGTTCACGTTCTCGGTCATGGTTTCCTGGACCGTCGCACGGACGTCGGCATGGTTGACGCCGTCGCGCTCCAGCAGCGTCTCGATCCGCTCGCGTTCGGTCTCGATTGCCCGTTCGAGCACCTCCTTGGGCGTCGCGACGGCGCCGCCGTCGGACCTCGTCCGACGTGTTCTCGACTCGTTCGATTCGCGACCGCCGTCGGCCGCAACCGGGTCGCGCCTGTTACCCACGATGCCCGGTTCGACCGGCAACTCGACGTCGCCGGCTTCGCTCTCCGCGGCGGGGCCGGTCGGAATCTTCGGGTCGTCCATGTTGGCACCGGCGGCATGGCGGCCCGCGCGGGCACCGAACACGAGCAGTTCCGGCAGGGCGTTGCCCCCAAGGCGGTTGGCACCGTGCAGGCTGACGCAGGCACACTCACCGGCGGCGTACAGTCCGTCGATGCAGGTCTGGCCGTGCTCGTTGACCTCGATCCCGCCCATCTGGTAGTGCTGGCCGGGCTTGACCGGCATCGGGTCCTCGAGGCCGTCGACGCCCTCGAAGTCCTCGGCCAGGTGCAGGATGTTCTCCAGCCGGTCGAGGATCCGTTCCTCGCCGAGGTGGCGCATGTCGAGGTAGACGTACTCGTCTTCGATACCCCTGTCCTCGTTGATCTGGGTCAGCTCGGCCCGGGAAACCACGTCGCGGGAAGCGAGCTCCCCCTCGTTGTTCGCGTAGCCGTACTCGAACATGAACCGCTCCTCCTCCGCGTTGTAGAGGATCCCGCCCTCGCCGCGGCCCCCCTCTGAGATCAGGACGCCGGTCGATGGGAGCGTTGTCGGGTGGAACTGGACGAACTCCATGTCCTCGACTGGGGCACCGGCGCGGTAGGCCATCGCCTGGCCGTCGCCGGTGCAGGCGATCGCGCTCGCCGGTCTTGATCTCGTAACCGACGACGCCCTGGCACTCCCGCTGTGCGGGGTCGTCGTGGTCGGTCACCGCCATCCGGGTGACGAACCACTCCTCGTACACCTCGATGCCGCGCTTGACCACCTGCTCGTACATCGTGTGTAGCAGGTGGTGGCCGGTCTCCGCCCCCGCATAGGTCGTCCGGGGGTGCGAGAGGCCGCCGAACGGCCGCTGTGAGACCTTCCCGTTCTCCTCGCGGGAGAACGGCATCCCCCAGTGTTCGAGCTGGATGACCTCGTTGGGGGCCTCCTTGGCGAACGTGTCCACTGCCGGCGCGTCCGCCAGGTAGTCCGAGCCCTTCATCGTGTCGTAGGCGTGCAGGTCCCAGGAGTCCTCGGGGTGGAGGGCCGCGTTGATGCCACCCTCCGCCGCGCCCGTGTGACTGCGGACCGGGTGGAGTTTCGTGACGAGCGCCACGTCGGCGCCGTGTTCGTGTGCTGCGATTGCTGCCCGGAGGCCAGCGCCGCCCGCGCCGACCACGATGACGTCGTGTTCGTACATATGTAGTTAGCACCCGCCTGTGACCGTGGGGATGTCGCGAGTCGGAGACAGCGGAG
Source organism: Halobacteriales archaeon QH_10_65_19 (assembly GCA_003022085.1). The sequence goes on from PXQK01000111.1 coordinate 4,281, forward strand.
CCGCGGGTGTGACTCCGTGCACATCCCCAGACAGGGGGCGGGAGAGAATAAAAGGTTCGTATGCCGTGAAGTCGGTGCGAGACAGAGTTATCTGTGTTTGCGATGTGTCTTGTTATATGATAACAAAAAACAATTACGGTTAGACCCCGTTTGCACGGCTCCGGAACCGGTACGAATCCACCGACAAGAAGTGTCCGGAGTGTAGCTACGCAGACCAGGAGGGCAACTGGACGAACCGGACGGTGCTCCAGCAGGGTGACTTCCAGCGGGTGGGGATCGCACAGCGAAGCGACCAGCTCGGCCCGCACGTCCCCGTCTCCGTCCGGAGCGCCTGCACGTCCCGTCCCGACTCGCGCAGCGCCCCGACGGGGAGTTCGGGGGTGTCCTCGACGACGACCGTCCGGGCGTCGTCGGGGAGTTCCCAGCAGCACGCGCCGAGCAGCGTCGTCTTCCCGGCACCGCGTGGCCCCGCGACGAGCCCGGCGGCCCCACGTTCGACGGCGACCGAGAGGAGGCCGG
>PXQK01000112.1:0-1568 GCA_003022085.1 Halobacteriales archaeon QH_10_65_19
CGGTGAGCGGATGCGAACGGAGTCGCTGAAGGCTTTCTGGCGGTTCGCCGTCCTGCCATCGGTACAGACTTCCATCTTTCCCTATGAGACAACAAATTTACGCTAGAACCGCCGTCTCCGGTCTTCACGCCCGCCAGGCGGCAGACATCTTCCTGCGGTGCGGTTGCGGTCTGGAGAGAGCTGTCGCTCACGCTGGCATCGGTGGCCTCTCCTGGCCGCCCGATCAGACGTTTCCTGGTGAACGCCAGTGCGTCACGCGGAAACTCACGTACGACTGCATCAGTCGGCGCGGTCGTCGACGTTCTCGCCCTGATAGGCCCCGTCGTACTCGGATTCGTGGTCGGCCTCGGCGAGGACGAGCTGTGCGATCCGGGCGTCTTGTTCCAGTTCGACCTCGTGGTACACCTCGAGCAGGCCCTCGCCACGCCCCTCGTAGCCCGCGTCCCAGACGGCCGTATCGAGCATACAGGAGTTGCGCAGCAGCGACGACCGCGGGTACAGGAAGCCGACGTGCCCCTCGGGGATGTGGACGCGGTCGGCGTACTGGACCACGTAGCCGTCCGGGGAGAGCTGGTACATCCCGTCAGCCGGATCGACCTCGCGCCGGTCGCCGACGGTCGTGCCCTCGCGCCCGACCCGGCCGTGGGTGGTCTGCTCGAACACCGCGCCGAGCCGGAGGTCGACGCCGTTTGGCTGCACCTGTGACGCGCGGAGGTCGTCGAGCTGGTCGGCGACGAACTGGCCGCTCCTGAACATGGCCAGTGGTGCGTGGAGGGGGCGCAAAACACTGCCGATTCGGGCGCGGGCCCCGCTGTGCGGCGAGCCCGTCTGTCCGTCCCGAGGGGCTCGGTCAACCGGGTAACGGAACCAACAGCATCTTTTTTATCTACGGATGGCGGAGGTTAGAACGCTATGGGACAGACACTCACCGAAAAGATTCTCGATGACCATCTCGTAGAGGGCGAACTCGAGCCCGGCGAGGAGATCGGCCTCGAGGTAGACCAGGTGCTCACCCAGGACACGACGGGCACGATGGTCTGGCTGCAGTTCGAGGCGATCGGGATCGACGAGGTCCAGACCGAACTCGCAGCCCAGTACTGCGATCACCAGACCTACCAGTTCGACTTCAAGAACACCGACGACCACCGATTCCTGCGCTCCGCTGCCGGGACGTTCGGCGCGCACTTCTCGCGGCCGGGCAACGGGATCTGCCACCAGGTCCACAAGGAGCACTTCGCCGCGCCGGGCAAGACGCTGCTGGGGTCGGACTCACACACGCCGACGCCGGGCGGACTCGGCCAGTTCGCGATCGGTGCCGGCGGGATCGACATCTCCGTCGCGATGGGCGGGGCGCCCTACTACACGGAGATGCCAGAGGTCGTCAATGTCCGTCTCGAAGGCGAGCTGCCCGCGTGGGCGACCGCCAAGGACGTCATCCTGGAGCTGCTCCGGCGGCTGACCGTCAAGGGCGGCGTCGGCAAGGTGCTCGAGTACACCGGGCCGGGTGTCGAGACACTGACGGTCCCCGAGCGGACGACAATCACCAACATGGGGACCGAACTCGGCGC
>PXQK01000112.1:1626-5295 GCA_003022085.1 Halobacteriales archaeon QH_10_65_19
AGCCGTCGATGCCGGACAACGTGGTACCAGTCCGCGAGGTCGCCGGCACGGAGGTCGACCAGGTCATCGTCGGCTCCTGTACCAACGGCGCCTACGAGGACATCCTGCCGGTCGCGAAGATGCTCGAGGGCCGGACGGTCAACCAGACAACCGGGATGATCGTCGCGCCCGGGTCGAAACAGGCCTCCGAGATGCTCGCCCGCGAGGGCTGGCTCGCCGAGATGATGGCCGCCGGCGTCAACTTCTCCGAGGCCACCTGCGGGGCGTGTATCGGCAACGGCCACGTCCCCGCCTCCGACTCCGTGTCACTGCGGACGTTCAACCGGAACTTCGAGGGCCGTTCGGGCATCGAGGACGATTCCGTCTACCTCTGCTCGCCGGAGGTGGCGACCGCCTCCGCGATCGCGGGGGAGATCGTCGACCCGCGGGACCTCGCCGACGACCTCGGCGACCTCGAGGACCCGGGTCTGGAGCTCCCGGAGGAGTTTACCGGCTCCGACGCCGACCTCATCGCCCCCGAGGACGCGCCCGACGCCGACCTCATCAAGGGGCCGAACATCGGCGACGTGCCGCTGAAGGAGCCCCTGGAGTCCGACCTCGAGGGGCCGGCGCTTCTGAAGATGGGTGACAACATCACGACCGACCACATCATCCCGGCGACCCAGGAGATCCTGATGTACCGGTCGAACATCGAGCGGCTCTCGCAGTTCACCCTCTCGCGGGTCGACGAGACGTTCGCCGAGCGCGCAGAGCGCACCGACGGCGGGTTCCTCGTCGCCGGCGAGAACTACGGCCAGGGCTCCTCCCGCGAACACGCCGCGATGTGCCCGATGCACCTCGGCGTCGAGGGCGTCCTCGCACGGAGTTTCGCCCGCATCCACCGCGCGAACCTCTTCAACTTCGGGCTGGTCCCGCTGCTCATCGACGAGGACACCTACGACCGCATCGAGGAGGGCGCCGACGTCGAGATCGTCGACGACGTCGACGCCGGCGTCCGCTCGGGCCAGGAGGAGTTCACTATCCGCGTGAACGACGACTGGGAGGCGACGGCGACGCTCGACGCCAGCGAGCGCGAGCGTGCAATCCTGGCGGCCGGCGGCCGGCTCCCCTACGTCAAGAAACAGCACGAGGGCGGCGCCGCCGGCGCAGCAAGCGACGACTGACCGCTGCCGGTTCTCTGGTTTTTTGTCTCTGGGTATTGAGGCCAGCACATGCCCAAACCGTTCGTCGCAATCGGCGGGGACGCCGCCGGGTTGAGCGCCGCCAGCAAGTGCAAGCGCGAGGACCCCGACCGCGAGGTTATCGTCTACGAGAAAGGCGAGTGGATCTCCTACGCCCACTGCGGGATGCCCTACTACGTCAAAGGCGAGGTCGACTCTCTGGGCGACCTGCTCTCGCTGTCACCCGACGAGGTGACCGAACGCGGGATCGACCTCCGACGGACCCACGAGATAACGGCGATCGACACCGAGGCGGGCGTCGTCCGTGGCGAGGGACCCGAACTCCAGCGGCTCGACCTGGCGTACGCGCCGCCGTTCAGCCCGGTCTGGGACCCGGTCCTCGTCGCTGCGAAGGTGCTCGCCGGCACGCTTGACGGGTGAGGTCGTCTGCCGGTCGCCCATCCGGCTGCTCGCGGCCGGTGAACCGGCCGGGTCTTGCTGAAACCGGTGCCTCGTTTCCGCGACCGTGCTGAAGACGGAGCGTGAGGCGACGCTCTTGAGACCGACGAACTCTCCCCGGTGTCGTGACGTTCTACAGGCTTGACCTGACTGTCATGTACAGTATAAGACACGCGTATCCATTCGAATGTAAACTGGTAACAAATTATAAAGCCATTGTCATTTTTGCAGTATCTATGGGACTGAACTGCCGGAGATTATCGGTATCGACCGCGGGGCGACCGCAGTCGCGACCAGAGGTAGAATCAGCATGCGCGACCCGCCGATGAACAGACGTACGTTTTTAGAACTGACTGTTGCCGGAGCGGTCGGTGCGACCGCCCTTTCAATAGAAACGACCGCGGCCCAGAACCAAACGACGATTCAAAACTGGCACGAACTCGACGCGGTTCGAGAGAACCTGCGGGATGAGTACGTACTCGTCGACGACCTGAACGAGAACACCACCGGCTACGACGAACACGTCGGCAATCCTGACGGAGGCTGGGAGCCGATCGGTGAGGACGACGAGAATGCGTTCGCAGGAACGTTCGATGGGAACGGACAGGAAATAGCGGGCTTACAGATCAACCGACCGGGAACGGACCGCGTCGGATTGTTCGGAAGGGCAACCTTCGTTGAAATCAGTGACGTCATCCTCATTGACGTTGACGTGGTTGGCGGCTCTATGGTCGGCGGAATCGCTGGCGAGATCAAGGAAAGATCATCAGTGACAGGATCAGCCGTAACAGGGACCGTGTCTGGGACCGACCGTGTTGGGGGCCTCGCCGGCAACACGAACCATACTCGCATTCTCGAGTCGTCTACAGAAGTTGCGTTGACCGGGAACAACCGTGTCGGAGGGGTGGTCGGACGCGTTTTCAACGGGTTCGTGCGTGGCTCATCAGCAAAGGGTGACGTGAACGGGAACGATCGGGTCGGAGGGATTGCCGGTACAACTTACGAGGCCTCAGTGACCGAATCGTATGCGACAGGTGACGTGACCGGTACTGACCGAGTCGGGGGGCTCGTCGGTGAGCCACAGACACTGGCCTCTATTAAGGAGTCGTATGCGACAGGAGATGTGAGTGGCGAGACCCGAGTGGGGGGGCTCGCCGGGGATTTGGCGTTCGGATCCTCCACGCCAGCTGTATATGATTCGTATGCGACAGGCGACGTCTCCGGTGACGACCGCGTCGGAGGGTTTGCCGGCAATCTCGACGGCATGGCCGGTCGCGATCACGTCAGACGGTCGTATGCGGCGGGGGAGGTAACTGGTGAGACCCGTGTTGGGGGCGTGCTTGGGAACATCGACGTGGGGAAGGTGACCGAGTCGTACTGGGACACGGTGGCCACCGGGCAAGATACCGGGATCGGATCAGGCGACGGTGACGTAACCGGGCTCAAAACCGAGCAGATGCAGGGCGAGGCTGCCACGGAGAACATGCAAGCACTTGATTTCGAAACTATCTGGGAGGCTGTCGCCGACGCCTATCCTCTCCTCCTGTGGCAAGAGGAAGGGAACACTCCACCGACGGCTGATGCCGGCGACGACCAGACCGTCGAAGAACAGGCGACGGTCACACTCGACGGAAGCGATTCGAGCGATCCGGACGGTGATTCGTTGAGTTACTCCTGGCGACAGACCGCTGGTCCCGACGTGACGCTGACTGACGCCGACACGGCTACACCCGAATTCACCGCGCCGGACGTGGATGACCCGACAGACCTCACCTTTGAATTGACGGTCGACGACGGCGACGCGTCAGAAACTGACAGGACCGTCGTTACCGTCACTAACTCGAACACTCCACCGACAGCTGATGCCGGTGACGACCAGAACGTCGAAGAACAGACGACGGTCACACTCGATGGGAGCAACTCAAGCGATCCGGACGGCGATTCGCTGAACTACTCGTGGACGCAGATCAGGGGTCCCGACGTAACGCTGACTGACGCCGACACGGCTACATCCGAATTCACTGCGCCGGAGGTCGACAGCGAGACGGGT
>PXQK01000123.1 GCA_003022085.1 Halobacteriales archaeon QH_10_65_19
GGACTTCTGTGACGAGTACGAGGTTGTGACCTTCGACGCCCGCGGCCACGGCCGCTCGGAGGCTCCCGAGGCCGGCTACAGCCTCGAGGACCGGGTTGCTGACCTCCGTGGCGTCGTTGAGGGGCTGGGACTCGCCCGCCCGATCGTACTCGGCCACTCGATGGGTGCGGCGACCGCGGCCTGGACGGCGGCCAACCATCCCGCCACCGTCCAGGGACTGGTGCTGTTCGACCCTGCCGGCCTCCACGACGAGCCCGAGATGACACCGAACGCGAGGGCCGCGGTCGTGCGCGAGCGCCTGCGGCGGGCGGGGGGTTGAGACGGACAAGTCGGTCCGGTGCCGTTCCGCGTTGCACCATCGCGGATCAGCCGTCGGGGTCGATCGGCCGGGTCATCCGGAACAGCCCTCAGGGTCCCACTCACGTTGTAGCGTCCGGAGTCGCTCGTAATTGTCCCCGTAGGCCGCCGTCCGTAGTCACCAGTTCGACCGCACGCAGGTTGTCGCAGGTCAGCCCATGATTGCGGCTGAGCCAGCCGACGCCGCCGCCGAGCGTCAGCCCTGCGACGCCGATGTTCGGGTACTGTCGGGCCTCGTCGTACCCCTCCTCGCCGGGTTCCAGCACGTTGCCACGGAGTTCCTCCCGCAACCTTTCGACCGCGCCGTCCGGAGCTATCGTGCCTGACATCGGAATTCGTGGAACAGGTGTGTCCCGTTCCCGCGTTCGTATGCCAGTCCCCTAAAGATTCGTTCACCATACCCTCGGACGTACACCTGTAAGCACCGTCGACACCCTCTGGGGTCGCATACCTTCACGACGGGACGCCCGACAGTAGCACTACCCGCCGAACTCCTGCTCGACGGCCTGCCGGTCGATCTTCGAGGGCCCGCTGGTGGGCATCTCGTCGATGAACGCGAGGCGTCTGGGGATTTTGAACCTGGCAATCCGGCCGTCCATGAACTCCTGGAGGTCGTCGAGCGTGAGCGACTCGTTGCCCTCCACGACGGCTTTGCCGACCTCACCCCAGCCCTCGTCCGACACCGGCACAACGATGGCCTCGGTTACCTTCGGGTGGTCCGTGATGACATCCTCGACTTCGGGTGGGTAGACGTTCTCGCCGCCGGAGACGAACATGTTTTTCTTGCGACCCTCGACGTAGAAGTAGCCGTCCTCGTCGACCCGCGCGAGGTCGCCGGTCGACACCCATGGGTGCTCGTCGTCGCTGTCGCTGTCGCTCTTCCCGTCGTCGCCGCCTCGACTGCCAAACGTCGTCTCGGTTTCGGCCTCGTTGTGCCAGTAGCGGTCGCCGGCGTGAGGGCTGGCCAGCTCGAGTTCGCCCACCTCGCCTGGCAGGAGTTCCGTCCCGTCGTCGTCGACAACGCGTGCGTCGACGTACAGGCAGGGCATTCCGATGCTGTCGGTCTTCTCCCGCGGGAAGCCGTCTGGCATCGCGAAGTTGTTGGGGCCACACTCGGTGAGGCCGTACCCCTGGGACACCGAGAGGCCGCGCTCGCTCCAGGCCTCGATGATCGCCTCCCGGCAGGGGCCGCCGCCGCTCTTGACCAAGCGCAGCGAGGAGAGGTCCGTCCCGGCCCACTCGTCGTCTTCGACCATGAACCGCAGGACAGCGGGGACAGAGATAAGCACCGTTGCCGAGTGCTCCTCGACAAGCGAGAGCACCTGCCCGGCGTCGAAGTCCCTGGCGATGATGACGGTCCCGCCGAGGTGGAACAACGGGATCGTCAGGACGTTCCAGCCGCCGGTGTGGAAGAAAGGAAACACCATCGGCGTCGTGTCGTCGGGACGCAGTCCCCAGGAGAGGATCGTGTTGAACGCGTTCCAGGTGATACCTCCGTGTGTCTGGACCACCTGCTTGGGGAGGCCAGTCGATCCGCCGGTGTGGAGAAAGAGGTGTGGATCGGACAGCGCCAGGTCGGGGCACTCGACGGGGCTGTCGTCGGCTGGGACGGTCTCTGCGTACGGTTGCCAGCCCTTATCCGCGTCGAACGCGTTGCCGAAGACACCCTGCCCGGTCACGCTGTCGGCCATCCCGAGCACGGAGAGGGCGTCGCCGAGTGCCTCCGTACAGCGGTCGGCGAACGGCGCTTCGGCGACCAGCAGCGTGGGGTCGACATCGTCGAGCATCTCGCCGAGTTCGCGGGCCGCGAGCCGATGTGACAGCGGGGCGAGAACCGCGCCGACCTTTGCCGTCGCGAAGTAGAGGTCGACGAGTTCCGGTCGGTTGCGCGAGACAACCGCGACGCGGTCCCCCTTTCCGACCCCGGCCTCGCGAAGCAGGCGTGCGGTCCGGTTCGCGCGCCTGTCGAGGGCAGCGTAGGTGTATTCGACGCCCGTATCAGCGTCGACTAACCCAACGCGGTCGGGCGTGAGGTCTGCCCGGCGCTCGCCGAGCGACCCGATCCACCCATAGGGACGGTCGCTGTGTGTGTGGACAGTCATCGCGGGTGAGTTCCGGAGCCAAGCATTTAATACCGCAGGTAGTGTTGCACCGGGAGAGAGAGGAGGTTCGCGTGATAGACATCTCGATGGAGATGGAGCAACACGACTGTCCGTTCATCGACAGCACCCTGGATCGCGATGTCTCCTTCGCCGCGACACAGTGGGAGTTCGACGCCGCCAGCCGGGAACTCGAAACCCGGATGGTCGTCGAGGGGGACGACCGCGATGCGCTCGACAACGGGTTAGAGGCACTCCGCGCCCACCCGAACATGCACAGCTACACGCTCCAGAAGCGCTGGGACGACACCGCCCACATCCGGACCACGATCGACGAGACCGACGCGATGGGGAGGATCCGCGCCAACGACGGCTACATCACCGGTCCATTCTACATCGAGGACGGCTCCGAGCGGTGGCACGTCGGCTTCGACGACCCCGACCTCGCCGACAACACGCTCGCCGAACTGGAGCGCAACAACGAGTTCATTATCGTCTCCCGGCGGGAGAACGGGCCCGCCGAACTGCGGGACTTCGTCCAGAACGCGAGCGCGGGACTGCGGCTCATCGACGCCTGTCGCGGCCTGACGACGGTCGAACGGCAGACCCTCGAGTCGGCCCTCGACCAGGGCTACTTCCAGTCGCCCCGTGGAACGACGCTCGGATCACTGGCCGACCAGTTCGACGTCTCCAAACCCGCGGTCTCGAAGAACCTCCGGCGCGGACAGCTCAAGGTCGCCCGCGGGGTCGTCGACGCACTCGAGTATCTCGACCGTTCCGACCGCCTCGAGGACTCCCGCGGAATGGACCGCGACGACGGGGTGCCTGCTGATACCCCCGGACGAGAGTAACGCAGTTTGCGTCGTACGGACTGTGTGCCCGTTCTGGAGGTCATCCGTTCTAGGCTAAGTTCTGGAGGTTAATATGTGAACAAGGGCGATTATACGTATCGAGCTACTTGTACCGGTCATGGACTCGAACTCTGTTACTCGGCGGCGTGTGCTCAGTGTGCTCGGTGCGAGTGGGACGCTTGCGCTGGCGGGCTGTACCGGCGACGACGATGATGGTGGCAACGGGAATGGGAACGGGAACGGAAATGGGAACGGGAACGGCAACGGGAATGGGAATGGGAATGGGAACGGCAACGGGAATGGGAAT
>PXQK01000124.1 GCA_003022085.1 Halobacteriales archaeon QH_10_65_19
CGAACGCGTCGAGTACGACGGCTACCTGTACGATCTGCAGGTCGGCGGCGAGCCGATCTTCACCGCGAACTGGCTGTACGCGCACAACTCGATGGACGCGCCGTTAGTGATGTCCTCGCGGATCGACCCCGCGGAGATCGACGACGAGGCGCACAACGTCGATACCATGGACAACTACCCCAGTGAGTTCTACGAGGCGACGCGGGAGCTGCGCGATCCCAGCGACGTCGAGGAGGTGATGATGATCGCAGAGGAGACATTGGGGACTGACGGGGAGTACACGGGCTTTCGGCACACCCACGACACGGCGGACATCGCGGCGGGCCCGGACCTGTCGGCGTACAAGACGCTGGGGTCGATGGAGGAAAAGATGGACGCACAGCTCTCGCTCTCCCGGAAGCTGCGGGCGGTCGACGAGACCGACGTGGCCGAACGCATCATCGAGTACCACTTCCTTCCGGACCTGCTGGGCAACCTGAAGGCCTTTGCCAGCCAGGAGGTGCGGTGTCTGGGCTGTGGCGAGAAGTACAGGCGTGCGCCGCTGTCCGGGGAGTGTCGTCGCTGCGGCGGCGACGTGACTCTGACCGTCCACGAGGGGTCGGTCAACAAGTACATGGACACCGCGATCCGGGTCGCGGAGGAGTTCGGCGCCCGGCCGTACACGAAACAGCGCCTCCAGATCCTCGACCGCCGGATCGAACGGATATTTGAGGATGACACCAACAAACAGTCAGGCATTGCCGATTTCATGTGACGGGGACCGCGACGTCTCCCGTTCGCTGTCGGTGGACTCAGCCACATGATTTAATCCGTTTGACTGGAATGGTGCATACATGGTATCCGCCAGGGGGAACCCAGCGTGACAGGACCGGAGAGCGCACTACGGCGGCGCGAACTACTGAAACTCGGGGGCGCGGGTGCCCTCGGAACGGTGGCAGTCTCGACGGCAGCCGGCCAGGCCAGCGGGACGACCGTCTACGTCGGGGCCGAAGACGGGAGTCTGTACGCAGTCGACGCCGACGACGGCGACCAGACGTGGGCGTTCAGAGCCGGGAGCATCAGATCCTCGCCGACCGTCGTCGACGGGTTCGTGTACTTCGGCACCGAAACCGGCACGCTGTACGCCGCCGACGCGCGGACGGGCGAGGGAGTCTGGACGTTCGACGAGCCAGACGGGGGGATCAACTCTTCGCCGACCGTCGTCGGCGACACGGTCTACGTCGGGGCCGACAACAGGGCCATCTACGCGGTCGACAAGCTCTCGGGGAACAGGCGCTGGCGGTACGTCGGGGTGGGGGAGCGGGTGCGCTCTTCGCCGACAGTCGCCGACGGAATGTTGTACGTGGGAGCGCAGGAGCGGGCAGTGTACGCGCTCGACGCGGCGACCGGCGCACAGGAGTGGCGGTTCACGCCCGACGACCGGGTCCGGTCCTCGCCGACGGTGTACGAGGGCACCGTCTACGTCGGCGCATACGACAGTACACTGTACGCACTGAACGCGGTGACAGGCCAGCAGGAGTGGGCGTTCACAGAGCCAGAGCGCCGGCTCCGGTCGTCGCCGACGGTCGTCGATGGCACAGTCTACATCGGCTCCTGGGAGGGGGCGGTGTACGCGGTCGACGCGGCGACCGGCGAGCGGGAGTGGCTGTTCGACGAACCCGGCGACCGGGTGTTCTCCTCGCCGACGGTCGTCAACGGCATCCTCTACGTCGGATCAACCGACGAGACGCTGTACGCGGTCGACGCGGACTCCGGCGAGGAGATCTGGCAGTTCGTCGGCGGCCTCGAGGGGCTGGGACAGATCGAGTCCTCGCCCACGGTCCACGACGGGACGGTCTACGTCGCCGCCTTCGACGACGGCAACCTGTACGCGGTCGACGCGATCACGGGAAACCAGGAGTGGGCCTTCACCGACCCGACAGACTCCATCCGGTCGTCGCCGACGGTGGTGACGAGCCCCGGCAGCGGCGACAGCGTCGGCTCGCGGGTGTCGCTGGGCACGCTCGGCCACAACGACACGTGGGCCGAACGGGCGACGGTCGGCAGTTCGGCCGTCTTCGACGTTGAAATCACCGGGACGAACGCGCCGATACAGGCCGGTGAGGAGCTACGGGTCAGGGTGACGCTGGGCAACTCCGGCAATGACCGGGGAACGCGGGAGGTCGTCCTCGAGGTCGACGGGATCACGAGCGTGACGCGCAGCGTCGGGCTCGGCGCCGGAGAGTCAACGACCGAGGTGTTCGCCGCCGAGACCACCCCGGACGACGAGGGTGAGACCACCGTCCGGATCGACAGCGACGACGACAGCGACCAGCAGCCCGTCGTGATCGAGAGTGCTCCCGCGCCGGCGGCGTTTGCGGTCGAACTCGCCGACGTGACCGACTCCGTCGAGGCGAGGGAGGCGGTCGAAGTGACCGTTCGGGTGACCAACACCGGCGAGCGGTCCGGGACGGAGACGGTCACGGTCGACGTCGGATCGGTCGGATCGGAGTCCACTGACGTCAGCCTCGACGGCGGCGAGTCGACGGAGGTGACCCTGGCGGTGCCGACGTCGAGTGGCGAAAGCGGGACGTACACCGTGACTGTCGCCACCGACGACGACACCGCCAGTGGCCCCGTCGAGATAACGGCAGCGGGTGCCGACGACGGGAGCGAAACCGGCGACGGCGGGTCGGCAGACGACGGCGAGGGCGCGGATGACGGGAGTGGCACTGACGGTGGCGGCGACGAGTCTGTCGACGACGGGGGCGGCGGCGACAGCCAGCAACCCGGCGACGACACCGGAGGCACGGGAGATGGCGGCGTGATCTTCGGGCTCTCGACAACCGAGACCGCGATCGGCGGGGCAGTCGTCGCCGGCCTCGCCTACGTCGGTTTCCGGGCGTACCGGAGCGACGACGAACCGGGCGATCAGCGCCCCGACAGAAACGAGGGGCGACGCCGTGACCGACGCGGGGGCGCGGACAGTGAGCGCGGCGACCGACGCGGGGATCCAGACGGCACGTCAGGCGATGAGGGGACGGACCGGCGCCGCGAAGACGGGGAGTGAGGTCGGCGGTCGGCGGTCGCGCCGATCAGGGGTTCTCGAGCCGATACCGGACGGTCGGCTCGCCGTCGAAGTAAGGGCCGGTGCCGGCGTGCTCGAAGCCGGCCGCGTCGACGGCTTCCTCGGTGTCGGACTCGGTGTCGGGGGCGAGTAACTCGACGGACATCCCTTCTAAGCGGGCGAACCGGACTGGCTCCCCCAGCAGGTCGCTGTAGACGTCGGTTTCTCCCTCGAGTTGCGTGACGTGGACGGTCCCCTCGCGCGCGTCGAAACTGACGAACCCGACTAGCTCCCCTTCACGCTCCGCGACACGCACCGTCCGGTCGTGGACGAGGTTCCGCATCACGTCGCGTGGCGTGTCCGTTAACGCCAAGAGGCGTCCGACGTCGGCCTCGACAGCGTCGCGTAGTTCCATACCTGCGTTGTTGGAGCCTGTCGCAATTAGGGCTGGCGGCTTTTGCCGTTCCCCCTGAGTTATTGAGGCTGTCCAAGTAAAGAAATTGAGGAAATCAGGTGTAGAAAGCCCCCTCGCGCTCGACCGTCCGGG
>PXQK01000125.1 GCA_003022085.1 Halobacteriales archaeon QH_10_65_19
CCGGGACAGATGAGTTTCCCCGGCGGGCGCCGGGAACAGGAGGACATCGATCTGGAGGCGACAGCCAAGCGCGAGGCGCGCGAGGAGGTGGGGCTGCGCGCCAACGAGATCGGGTTCGTCGGCCGCCTCGACGACATCCGCACGGTCACGGAGTTCGCCGTGCGGCCGTTCGTCGCGACGATCCCCGACCGCGAGTACACCCCCGGCGACGAGGAGGTAGCGGAGGTCGCGCCGCTCCCGGTTGCGGACCTGACCGATCTTACTAACTACGAGAGTGAGCACCGAGACCACCCTTACTACGGGGAGATCCGCCTACACTACTTCCGCGTCGGCGGGTTCGTGGTCTGGGGTGCGACGGCGCGCATACTGGTACAGTTTCTCGACCTCACGACCGACTGGGAGATGCCACCCGAACCCGACCGGAGCGTGGAACGTGACGCTGACTTCCCTGTGTGATAGTGATTGGTGTGGGTCGGTACGGGATTGACCGCCTGACGGTGTCGGCTGACCCGGTACACGGTCACAGCAGTCAGTATGGATACCCGCAGTTTCCGGTGTTTTGAAAGCTCCTGTTTGCCAGTTCCTGCGATGCCAATGCCAGAATATATCAAAAATATTAGTATTTCGCCGGGCAACAGATCGGATCACGGACTCGGTTCGTCGTAGTTCACGTCGTAGTCGGCGCTACTGACGTATGCGGCGACGCGGACGCCAACAAGGCTGACGACGATACTGGCGAGGATGAAGACGGCGAGGTGCGTGCCGGGTGCGATAGCGAACTCCTCGATCTCGAGCGGGCCGAACACGGTCCGTGGGATCTCGAGTTCGCCGGTGGTCCCCGAGCGCTGGAGGAGGTAGGCGGCGAACCCCCGGACAGCCAGTCCGACCGCGACGGCGACGAAGGGGAGGTTGATGTACGCGGTGCCGATCTCGTCGTCGCGGATGAGTTCGTCGAGGAGTCGGCCGGCGCTGGCGATCAGCGCGGCGCCAGTCAGCCACGGGATGCTGTCGTGGACGAACTGCATGGCGACGAGCAGTTCGGGATCGCCCCTCACCGACGAGGCGCCAAGTAGACCGACGAAGGCGCCGACCAGCGCCAGTCCGCCCCCGACGACGTACGTGACGAGCGACACCTGCCCGGAGTACAGCGCCTCCCTGACGTCGCCGGACGCGTCCGCGAGAACCGCGTCGATACTGAGCCCCTTGTACAGCAAGAAGAGTCCGACAACGGCGGCGATAGCCCCGATCGAGACGGTGATGCTGTCGAACACTGCCAGAAGCGCCGGGAAGGCCAGCAGCGCGAGGCCGATCGGCACCAGTACCGTCTTCCGGAGCTCCTCGTCGGCGAGAAACTGCTTCAGCAGGTAGTACGTCGACTCGATGTCCCGGGCCTGCCGGACCACCACGCGGTCGACCGCATTGACGGGGACGCGGCTCTCGACGATCGGCACGAGCCGCTCGTCCTCCGCGCTGTCGACGACGACGATCGCCGAGTCGGGGTCGTGCTCCGCGACGAGGTGGTCGACCTGTCCGGCCATCTCCCGGTCGCTGGTGACCGACTCGCCGGCTCCCGTCAGCACCGCGACCACCGTCTCGTCGTCGAGCTCTCGGGCGACGCGAAGCCCCTCCAGAAGACAGTTCACCCGGCTGTCCTCCGGGTCGTCGACGCCGACAGACGTCACGAGCCTCTCAACGGCGTCCTCGCCGACTACCGGCAGTTCGGCGTCGATCGGTTGACCGCGGTAGAGGCAGGCGACCAGCGTACTCACAGCCGGAGCAAAACGGCCGCGGAATAAAAATCCCGCTACCGATTATCGGACGTGAAATGCTACCGTGGACGACCGCTATCAGTCAGCGGGGTCGGTCTTCGGTCACCTATCGAAGGCAGTCAGCAGTTCGACGCCGTCGGTTCGATACTCGCTCATCGCCGCCAGCCGCTCTGAAACCTCCCCGAGTGTACACTCGCGGGCGATCAGCGTCCCTGGATCGGCGTTCCGGGCATCGAGCAGGTCGAACAGCGCGCCGTACCGAGTCGGGGGCATCCCGCGCGAGCCGACGACGGTGATCTCCCAGCGGGTGATCCAGTCCGTCGGCAGTGCGACCTCTCCCCGCTCGGCGTCGGTGGTCAGTCCGACCTGGGCGTGGGTCCCCCGCTCGCGGAGACACCGAACGGAGTTGCGGCACGTCTCGGCGATCCCCAGGGCATCGACCGAGACCGCTGCGCCGCCGTCGGTGATCGACCGGATCTCGTCAACGGGATCGGCGACCTCCGGGTCGATGGTCTCGACCGCGCCGAGCGTCGCCGCCTGGTCCCGAGCGCCTGCCTTCGGGTCGACGGCGATGACGCGGGCTCCGAGCGCGGTCCCGAGCTGGACCGCCGAGAGGCCGACGCCACCGCAGCCGTGGACCGCGAGCCAGTTCCCGGCCTCCACGCCGGCACGGTCCACCAGCGCGTGGTAGGTCGTCATGTACCGACAGCCAAGCACCGCCGCGTCGCGCGGCTCCATCCAGTCGGGCAGGTCTGCGAGGTTGTAGTCGGCCGCCGGAACGGCGACCTGCTCGGCGAACGCACCGGGAGCGTCGGGCTCGAACCCGAGTGCGAAGCCGTCAGTGCAGACGTTGCCGTGTCCCGACCGGCAGTTATGACAGGTGCCGTCACCCAGCGAGAACGGGGCGACAACGCGGTCGCCCTCGGCGATCCGCTCGATGTTCTCGCCGACCGCGAGCACCTTGCCCGCCGGCTCGTGGCCGAGGATCTGTCCGCGTGGTACCTGGTCGTCGTTCCACTCGCCGTGGCCCTGCCAGGCGTGCCAGTCGCTCCGGCAGAGCCCACAGGCCTCGACCGAAAGCACTGCCCCGTCCGGGGGCGGATCGGGCGCCGGCACTGTCGTCAGGTCGAGCGGTTCACCGTACTCCGCGAGAACTGCTGCGCGCATGACTGATCACATAAGGGGTCACCAGCACGGCTAAAAAACCCTCGTGCCAAAGAAAGCGTTCCAGCCGCAGCTGCAACTCTACCCACTCGTACTGTTACAAACTGTAGTCAGCACGACGAGAGTTACTGCGTCCACCTGATCTCGTACTCGAGTTCGTAGCGCTGGTCTCCTGTTTCCGAATCCGTGAGTCGTTCGAGTTCGATCTTGAACCGGGGAGTCTCCGGCACAGCCACAGTCTGTTCTTGGGTGTCGCTCACTAACTGGACGTCACCAGAGTCGATCTGGTCTGCAGCCTCGCGCAGCGCGTCCGCGATTTCCGGTCTCTCTGTCCGTTCTTCGGTTTTGAACAGTTCTTCCTCTGGCATTGAGAGTCACCCGCGAGACTCTACGAACAGAAGCGTATAATCGATGTCGCTCTTTCCCACAACAAGGAATCCGAGCTTCTCTCGCCGTGAGCAAGCTTCACGGATCGTTCCTCATACGGTCGTGCGTAACTCTGTACCAGAGGGAGACTACGTCTCCCAGGCAGTCGGGCGTGGCCCGACGACGCTATAGAGTCACGTATTGGGCGTTTTAGCCCGCGAAACCGCCGATAGTGGTGCCCAAAATACTCACGCACGACCGTATGACGCAGTTGTT
>PXQK01000126.1 GCA_003022085.1 Halobacteriales archaeon QH_10_65_19
CGCATATGAGTTGGCAGACATGAAAGGGGTCTTTATAAACCCTCTCCAGTTCCCCAATTTATTTGATTCGGAGTCCGAACGGTCAGCCCTGCCGTCACGGGTTAGAGTGAGTTACGACCGGCGCACTGAGGCAGAAAAACGGGAAATACGCAGAGAGTTATTCGATATGTAGTAGACTGGACTCGGGCTTGGACTGTGGCAGGGTCCCGTGATACCACTACACTACAACCGCCTTACAGCGGCAGCATCTTCCTGAACCGGCCCATTCTGAGGGCTACAGTTAAATAAAACTACACTGCTGACTTAAAAGCCCTGTTCGATTGCCTCGACAGGTTAAGAGAAAGTTGAAAAGTGACTGTTTACCGGTTCGACCGCACGTCTTCTTGCGGTTGTTCCGGTAACGACTCACAATAATCACTATGACTCCATAGCGGTACAGAGTCACGCACGACGGTAACAGTACCGAACTTCACGAGGCGGAGGAGTTGACGCTCTTTCGGGCAGGCGACTAGGCGTCGCCGGTCCCGGCAGCAACCTCGCAGATCGCGGTCCACCGACCCTGTTTCTCGAGGTACTGTTGCAGTTCGGTCGCGTACTCCTGTGTGAGGGCTGTCGCAGCCTGCGTCCGTTCGGCGTCGACGCCGCCGCCCGAGGAGTCGCCGTCCATGCCGGGGATGAGGTCCCCGAGGGCATCGAGGAAGCCTCCGTCCGAGGAGTCACGGCCGCCGCCTGCCTGTGTGGCACCCATCCCCTGGTCGACCTTGTCGAGTTCGGGCAACACCTGATCGAGTTTCTCGGTGTTGGCGACGAGCGTGGCCCGGTCGGGATCGTCCGGGTTCTCGATCTCGAACTCGACGGCGGTCATGATGAGTCCCCACTGCTGGTTGCTGAACTGCGAGTTCAGCACCCGGTCGTTGAACTGCTGATCAACCTGCATGCGCGCGCCGGCGAGCCTGTCTGTCCACTGCTTGTCCATGCGTTCCTCTACGGGAGGGGGGCCTATCAGCGTTTCCGGTCCTGTCGAGGTCGCTTCCGGCCGAACGCGTGGTCGCAGGGCGCAGCAGGCCGCCCCGGGTCGCTCCGGGCGGCGGGCCGTCGACGGTAGCGGCCACAGGTTCCGCAACCCTTACACGAGGACGCGGGCAATCCCGGGGCGTGACACTACTCGGGGATCCCACGAAGCGGCGGTGGCTCGCCTGGGGCGCGCTGGCGCTGGTGTTCCTGCTCGTCAACGTCCACCGGCTGTCGACGGCCGTTCTCTCCGAGCAGTTGACCGGGGATTTTGGGATTACTGCCGCGCAACTGGGGACGCTCCACGCTTCGTTTTTCATCATCTATGCACTCGCTCAAATCCCAACCGGCGTGCTCGCCGATCGGTACGGGCCGCGGTACGTCGGCAGCTGCGGGGCGTTCGTCCTCAGCCTCGGCGCGCTCGGCTTCGTCGCCAGCGGCGGCTACCTCGCTGCGTTCCTCTCGCGGGCGCTCATCGGCCTCGGTAGTAGCGTCATCTTCGTTACCATCCTCCGCTTTTGTGCCAACTGGTACCGGACCGACGAGTTCGGAACGATGACCGGCCTGACTGCGGGCATCGCAGGCCTGGGCGCGATCCTCGCGACGACGCCGCTGGCGGTGGCGATCGACCGCATCGGCTGGCAGCCCACGATCACGCTGCTCGGCGCCGTCGGGTTCGTCGCCGGCACCCTGGTGTTCCTGCTCGCGCGGCAGTCGCCGGCTGACGCCGGCCTCGAACCGATCGAGAACGTCCCCGACCAGCCCTCCGTGACGCTCCGCGAGACGGCGGGTTACCTCCGGCAACTGCTCGGCGACGTCGACCAGTGGCTGCTGTCGATCGTCTTCTTCGCCTCGAACGGTACTATCCTGACCGTGATCGGGCTCTGGGGCGTCCCGTACCTGGTGGTGGTCTACGACCTCAGCGTCACGACGGCCTCGACGTACACGCTGCTGGGGTCGATCGGTATCTTCGTCGGCGGTCCCACCGTCGGATGGGCCTCCGATCGCCTCGGCCGGCGGCTCTTGCCGATGATCGCCGGTCTCGGCGCGTTCCTCCTCGCCCTCGTGGTCGTCCCAGTTCTCGGGCGGCCGCCGCTACCCGTCGTCGCGGTGGCGTATTTCGTTATCGGCTCCGCAATCGGCTTCGTCATGCTCTCGCTGTCGGTCGTCAAGGAGAAGTATCCGCCCGAAGCCAGCGGCGTCGCGACCGCCACGGTCAACGGCTGGGGCTTTCTGGGTGCAACAGTGTTGCCGACGGCGATGGGGGTGGCCCTTGACCGTCACCGGACCGGCGATACCGTTGCCGGAACGGTCGTCTACACCGAGTTCGGCTACAGGATCGCGTTCGCGATCACAGCGGCAGCCGTCGGTGTCGCCTTTCTCAGCGCGGTGGCACTGTACGTTCGAAAACGCCGCGTCGACGTCGCGCAGCCGTGACCGTCAGTCACGCCGCACACGCTAGCTGGCGGTCCGATAGACGGTTTCGTACCTGACTGCTCTGATCCGTTATCCTCCGGTGGACTAATTCGGCGGGACGATAGCACGAGACGGCCGCACGTGGGCGGCACTGCCGAACACAGTCACAGCAGTCCGTATCAGATTCCCTGTTTCATCAGGTGGCTCCGGAGAATGTCCGCCTCGCGGTTCGCGGTGGCCGGATCGACCAGCACCACCGTCTCGTCCCCGGAGAAGGCGCCGTCGGCGGCGAGCGAGCGCGCGCCGCTGACGCCGGCCCCACCGGTTGCACTCATCGGTATCCCGACGCCCGCGAGGTCGACAGCGCCCTGGAGGATCTCCCCGTCGGGCGTCGCGACAGCGCCGCCGTCGGTCGCCGCGAGCGCGTCGATGACGGCCGATCCGCCGGCCGGATCGGGGATCTCGAGTGGTCCACAGATCGCGTCGGGGTGTTCGGTCGGTTCAACCCCATCTTCCCCCCCGTTCCAGGACGTGGCGATGGGTGCACAGCCGGCGGCCTGCGCAGCGTACAGCCGCGGCCGGTCGCCGATCCGCCCCGTCGCGGCAAGTTCGCGGAATCCGCGGTCGATCCCGACCAGTGAGAGGCCGTGGCTTGTCGGGATCACGACGGCGTCGGGCGCACCGTCCAGCGTCGCGACTAGTTCGTAGGCTACGGTCTTGATTCCCTCGTGGCGGTACGGTTCCCCGAACGGAGTCAGCGAGTGCCAGGATTCGTCCCCCGTGGCGTCTACGAACGCGGAGCGGGCGTCGGGGTATCGTCCGCCCACCACGTTCATCTCGCCGCCGTGGACGTTGATCATCGCCTTGTTCTCGAAGGTGGTCCGGGAGGGGACGAAGCTGTGGGCGTCGAGTCCCGCCCGCCCGGCGTAGGCGGCCGCGGCCTGTCCGCCGTTACCGGCCGTCGGGAGCGCGACAGCCTCGGCACTGTGCTCGCGGGCGGCTCCGACCGCAACTGCCATCCCACGGTCCGCGATACCGCCCGTCCCGTTGCAGCCCTCGTCCTTAACGAGAAGGCGGCCGACGCCGAGTTCGTCAGCGAGCATCGGACACCGGCTCAGCGGTGTCGACCCCTCCGCGACCGTGATCAGGTGATCAGCAGGCAGTGGTAACGCGGGTGCGAAGCGGTCGATTCCCCCTGACGCGTTGTCGGCCGGCTCGAATATCTGCCCGTGGGCGCGTGTCAGGTCGTCGTAGGTCGGTTCCAGCGCGCCGTCGCAGTCGGGACAGCGGCCTGCCGCATCGTCAGGGTCGAACTGTCCATCACACGCCATACACCGGAGTCCCGCGAGGGCGTCGGTCGTCTCCATGGCCGTGACTCGGTGTTGCCGCGACTAATCGCTGTCTGTTCGGACGGGAAGCGAGCGCTCACTCCTCGCCGAGCAACTGGTTGACGATACGTTCGGGGTCGAACCGTTCGATGTCGTCGTACCCCTGGCCGGTGCCCAGAAAGAGGATTGGTTTGCCGGTGACGTGCGCGATGGAGATGGCAGCACCACCCTGGGAGTCGGCGTCGACCTTCGTGAGCACCGTCCCGTCGATCTCGGAGGCGTCGTCGAACTCGCTGGCGCGGTTGACAGCGTCCTGGCCGGCGACGGCCTCGTCGACGAACAGCGTCATGTCGGGCTCGATCACGCGGTCGATCTTCGCGAGCTGGTCCATCAGGCCGTCGCTCGTGTGCAGGCGACCGGCCGTGTCACCGAGCACTACGTCGACGTCGTTCGCGTCGGCGTACTCCACGGCGTCGTAGATCACCGCCGCCGGATCCGACCCCTTCTGGTGGGAGATAACCTTCTTGCCGAGGGTGTCGGCGTGCTCCTGGAGCTGTTCGTTCGCCCCGGCCCGGTCCGTATCCCCGTTCGCGAGCACCGTCGAGAGGCCGCCCTCCTCGAGGTACTGTGCCAGCTTCGCGATTGTCGTCGTCTTGCCGACGCCGTTGACGCCGGTGAAGATGATGACGACCGGCTTTTCGGCCTCCATCACGCGCTGGTCGAAGTCGAACTGCCCGACGCTGATCACGTCGTACAGCGCCTCCCGCAACGCGTCGTGGATAATGTTGCCCGTGCTCTCTAGGCGCCGCCGGGTTTCGCCGACGAGGTTCTCCTCGACGCCGTCGAGGATCTCCCGGGTGACCTCCAGTTCGACGTCGCTGCCCAGCAGCGCAAACTCGAGTTCCTCCAGGTGGGCCTCCAGGTCGTCCTCGTCGATGACGGTCTGCCCGGTCGCGAACAGCTTCGCTCGCTCTGCGAGTCCACGTTCCTCGTTGTCCGTCTCCTCGTCGATGTCCGTGGACTCGCCACCGCCCTCTTCGAGCGTATCACCGTCCGAGTGCGCGTCGTCAACTGCCTGGGCTTCAGCGGTCTCGGCCGGCGCATCCTCGACGGCTTCAGCGGTCTCAGCCGGCGCATCCTCGTCGATGGCTGCCTCGTCGACGTCCGCTTCAGCTTCGTCGGTGAATCTGTTGAGTTTCTCTTTCAGTCCGTCGAACATGCAGCGCTACTCGTCTTGCTGTCGTTGTTGCTGTTGCTGGAGCTGCTGCATCTGCTGGGCCTGGAGTTCCTCGGCGCGGCTCTGGAGCTTGTCGGTCTCGGTCTCGATCTCGGCGATCTCGGAGCGGAGTTCCTCGATGCGGTCGTCGAGCGTCTCCTGCTTGGATTCGAGGGAGCTGACCGCGCCCTCCTGGTCGCGCTCGGCGGAGTAGTCGGCGCCGAGGTCGACGATCACCTCGTCGATGTCGGCGACCTTCGCGCGGACGTACGCGCCACCGCCCAGCGGGACCTGGACGGTCGCGCCGCTCTCGAGGTTCTCGACGGCCTCGATCGCGTCGTCGATGTCGAGCTTCTGTCCCTGGAGTTCCTCGATCTCGGCCTCGAGGGCTGCCTGGTGCTGTTCGAGCTCCTCGATCTGCTGGACGATCTCCTGTGCCTGTGGGTTGCCGCCGCCGCCATCGCCGAGGCTCATGCCGACACCTCCTCGATCTCGACCTGCGCACGCTGGAGGCCGTGTTTGGAGCCGAACTCGGAGTAGACGTACTCGGCCGCGACGTCGTCGTTCTCCGCCTCGACCGTCTTCTCGAAGGTCTGCCAGCCGTCCCTGGCTTTCCACGTCCCGGTCACCGTGTACTGATTCATGCTAACTGATGGGGTACCGAGCCGGAAGAATCTTCCTACTTGACGACCGGCAGCGACTTCGTCAGGACGTCCCACGCGACAGCAGCTTCGAAAGCGCTTTACGGGAAGATGGGCCACGTTGATGTACAGCCTGTGCGGGGTTGATGACGCTTCCAGCCACTATAGGACTCGACGGTCGTCGTCGCTTTCGCCGACCCACGGCGGGGGAGTGCGAGCCCGCGCACAGGAGGTGACCACAACCATGCCAGTGTACGTTAACTTCGACGTCCCTGCTGATCTGGAGGACGACGCGCTCGACGCCCTCGAGGTAGCGCGGGACACAGGAACGGTAAAGAAAGGTACCAACGAGACGACGAAAGCTGCCGAACGAGGGAACGCGGACCTCGTCTACATCGCAGAGGACGTCCAGCCCGAGGAGGTCGTGATGCATCTGCCCGAACTCTCCGACGAGAAGGGTGTTCCCTTCGTGTTCGTCGGCGCGCAGGACGATATCGGCCACGCGGCTGGGCTAGAGGTCGGCAGCGCCGCCGCGGCGATCACCGATGCCGGCGACGCCGGCGGCGACGTCGAGGACATCACGGACAAGCTCGAGGAGCTCCGCTGAGGTGACCACGGATGAGTGCAGAGGAATCCGAAGACGGCGGCTCCACGCCCGCTGAGGTCATCGAACTCGTGGGCCGGACAGGGATGCACGGCGAGGCCATGCAGGTCAAGTGCCGCATCCGGAAAGGGTCGAACAAGGGCCGGATCATCACCCGGAACGTGCTCGGCCCGGTCCGCGAGGGCGACGTCCTCCAGCTCCGCGAGACAGCACGGGAAGCAGACACCATCGGAGGACAGTAATGCCCCGAAGACGGCGCTGTGACTTCTGCGAGAGCGAGATCGAACCCGGAACCGGTACGATGTTCGTCCGGACCAACGGAGCGACGATCCACTTCTGCTCCTCGAAATGCGAGAACAACGCCGCACTCGGCCGCGAAAGCCGCGACCTCGAGTGGGCCGGCGAAGAAGACGAAGAGACCAAAGAGGAAGGCGAGGAAAGGACAGAAGGGGAAGAAGGGGAAAAAGCACCCGGAAAAGAAGGCGAGGACGCTGAGGAAGAAGCCGAGACTGCTGACGAGACAGACGGCGAGACTGCCGACGAGACGGAGGATGAGACTGCCGACGAGACGGAGGATGAGACTGCCGACGAGGCAGAGGAGGCGGAGGCATGAGCGAGCACGAGCGGACGTTCGTCATGGTGAAGCCGGACGGCGTCCAGCGCGGGTTGATCGGCGAGGTCATCTCGCGGCTGGAGAGTCGCGGGCTGACGCTTGCCGGCGCGAAGTTCATGCAGATTGACGAGGAGCTGGCCCACGACCACTACGCCGAACACGAGGACAAGCCGTTCTTCGACGACCTGGTGAGTTTCATCACTGCCGGTCCAGTGATGGCGACGGTCTGGGAGGGACAGGACGCGACCCGGCAGGTCCGCCACATGATGGGCGCGACCGACCCTGCGGAAGCCCAACCCGGCACGATCCGCGGCGACCTGGGCCTCGATCTGGGCCGGAACGTCATCCACGGCTCCGACAACGAGGATCCCGGCGCGAACGAACGCGAGGTCGACCTGTTTTTCGACGACGACGAACTGCTCGACTGGGAACGGATCGACGAAGCCTGGCTATACGAGTAACGCGCCAGCAGATTTTTGCCGGCCCCGGTCGAGTTCCTCTATATGGGTGAATTCGACGGGCTCGATCTACAGGCGGTCGAAGACCACCTCGACGAGGGCGAAAAACGGGCAGGAAGCAACCGCGTCGTGCTCGGCGTCCTCGACGGGACGACAGAACACGAGGAGTGGATCGAACTCTTCGGGTCGGGCGCGGTCCTCGTGCTCGACGTCGACGGGGATCTGAACGAACTCGCGGCGGGCTTCGCCCGCGATATAAAGGAGGCTGGAGGCCACATCATGCACTTCCGCGGGTTCCTGATCGTTACTCCGCCGACTGTCGAGATCGACACCGACCGGCTGGACTGACACACGTTCAGCGGCTCGCTCACGCTCTACCTGTACTGTGTACAGACCCGTCGGAGCCCGTCTTCGAAGGGAATATCTGGCTCCCAGCCCGTCGCTTCGTGCATCTTCGAGAAGTCCGCACAGGTGTCGTGGACGTAGACGTCCTCCGGAATCGGGTTCTCGACGTACTCGGGCTCGACATCAGTGCCCAGTTCGTCGTTGAGCAGCGCTACGACGGTGTTGAAGTCGTAGCTCTCGCTGGTTCCGAGATTGTAGACACCCGTGAGTTCGTGTTCTGCTGCCAACACCAACCCACGAACGGTATCATCCACGTGAGTAAAGTCCCGGGTTTGAGTGCCATCACCGTACAGAACGGGTGACTCGCCGTTTGCAATATCCTCGGCGAACTGTGCGATGACGTTCGCGTACTCGCCTTTGTGCTCCTCGGCACCGCCGTAGCCTTGGTACACCGAGAAGAAGCGCATACCGGCAGCCGACAGCCCGTAGTGGTTTGCGAAGTACTCTGCGTATCGTTCCCGCGCCATTTTCGAGGCCTCGTACCCCGTGTTCACCGTCACGGCCATGTCCTCGGGGGAGGGATTCGTCCGGCTGCCGTAGATTGACGACGTCGAGGCGTACACCACAGTGTTGCAACCGTCGACGCGTGCCTGCTCGACGACGTTGACGAACCCCTCGATGTTCACCCGAGCCCCCCGGCAGGGATTGTCCTCGTGCATGGCGTAGGACGACAGCGCCGCGAGGTGAAAGACGACGTCGACGTCCGTCGGCAGGTTGTCGTCCAGAACGCTTCGCTTGTGGAACTCCACAGACTCGACGAGATTCTCCGGCGTTCCCAGGTAGCCGTCGTCGATGACGGTCACGTCATTGTCTGCTGCGAGGTGGTTTGCGAGGTTCGAACCGATAAATCCCGCGCCGCCAGTTACCAGAACTCGTTGATCCTCCATACCTGTTGTTGCTCCCGTTTGGCTCGGTAAAAACCTGTTCGATCACATATCCGTATCAGTCCGCAGCGTCGAGTTCCGGGACGAGGAACGCACAGACGTCGTCCTCGGCGGCAAAACAGTCCGGGCACTGCGGCTGGCGGTCGATAATCGTGTCGAGTCGCTCTGCGACCGTCTCGTCGATCACCGGCTCGAGCTGTTTGGCCTCTCCGCGGAACTCCTCGACATCCAGAACCTCGATGAGAAACCGCTCGATGATACAGTAGTTCTGGAGCGCGTCCCGTGCCTGGACGATTCCTTCGTCGGTGAGTTCGACCCCCTCGTACTTCTCGTGATGACACAGCTCCTGCTGTTCGAGCTTCCCGACCATCTCGTTTGCACTCGCCGGACTCACGTCCAGTCTCTCCGCGATGGCGCCAGTCGAGGCGGGACCATCCTCGATCTCTTGGACGAGATAGATCGCTTTCAGGTACTGGTTTGCCGTATTCATCCTCGTTTCTCCATTAGCGTGGTCACCTCTTCGACGCCCGCTTCCTCCTGCCCGCGGATCGCACGCAGCTCCGAAAGCAGGCGTTCGCGGTCGATACTGAACTCGACGTCCGCCCCCTCGATCGCCTCGACGAGGTCGTCGTAGAACTTGTAGGCGGTCTCCTCGTTGCAGAGCTGGTCGTAGAGCACCCCGTCGAACTCGCCGCCGGCATCGTACTTCTCCTCGACGAGCCGCTGGATCTCGTCGAACCCGATCGTCTTGGCGTCGAGCTCGTCGACGAGTTCCTCGATCCGCTCCCGGTGGTCTGCCGACTCCACTGCCGCCTCTTCGAGGAACAACCGCACCTCGTCGTCGATGTCCTCGGCCTCCGCTGCGTGTTTGGCTGCGCGCGCTTCCACAACCTCCTCCAGAACTACTCCGATCTGCAGGAGTCGGACCAGCTGGTGGTCCGAGTTCACCGGCGACTGGAGGCTCATGCTGCCTCCCCCGTACCGTGCTGATTCTCCGGCGATACCCGGGTCATGGCCGTATCTGAGCGTGGCGGCAACTTAAGCGGTTCCCTGTCGGGCGGACGGTTGAGTCGCTCACCGGCCTGGGGATCGGAGGTGTTCACAGTCGCCCGCGCTCACTTCCCTGGTGCCCTCTTCGGTCTCGACCACGAGTGTCCCCGGAAACCTGACGTCGACAGCCCCACCGATGATCTCCTCGCCCGCGGTCTGGATCCGCACGCGTCTCCCCAGCGTCGAGGAGAGTTCCTGCCAGGCAGCCAGGATTTCGTCGGTATCCCGGGACAGGCGGTAGAACTCCTCGATGAGCGACTGGGTGACCCCGCGCCGGTCGACCCCCCCGACCTCCTCGCGGAGAGTCGTTACCGGCCGGTCACCCGGCAGTTCCGAGGCGTCGACGTTCGCGTTGATCCCGACACCGACGATCAGCCAGGAGACCCTGTCTGCTTCCCCTTCCATCTCCGTGAGGATGCCTGCGAGCTTCCGGTCGCCGACCAGGACGTCGTTCGGCCACTTGATCGACGCGTCGACGCCTGCCCCGCGGACGGCGCGGGCCGTCGCGACTGCCGCCGCGAGGGTGAACGCCGGCGCCCGTGTCGGCGGGACGCCCGGCCGGAGCAGTACCGACAGCCAGATTCCTCCCGACGGCGATGCCCACTCCCGGTCCAGGCGCCCGCGGCCGCCCGACTGTTCGTCCGCAAGCACGACCACGTCCTCCGCGCCCGTTTCGGCCAGCTCGCGCGCCCTGCGGTTCGTGCTGTCGATAGTTTCGTGATACTCGACGGTGCAGGGAGCTTCGAGCCCGAACTCCACGGCCGGTCCGCCGAACTCCGGCACAGAAACCAGTTCGTACCCCTCGGCCGTGCTCCCGACCTCGAACCCGGCGTCCCGGAGCGCCTCGACGTGTTTCCAGACCGCGGCACGGGAGACGCCAAGTTCGTCGGCGAGCCCCGGACCACTGGCTGGTCCTTCCGCGATCCGCTCTAGCACCCGAGCGCGTGTGTCCTGCATATCTCACCCTGCGTTGGGTGGCACAACCAAGCTTGGGGCTCCCACCTCACTCGATGGCGAACAGCACGTCACCCATGTCGACGCTCTCCTCCGGCGAGACGGCCACCTCGGTGATAGTCCCGCTGTGCTCTGCGACGACGTCATTTTCCATCTTCATCGCTTCCAGCACGCAAAGCAGGTCGCCCGCCTCCACCTCCTCGCCCTGTTCGACTGCGACGTCCAGAATCGTCCCCTGCATTTCCGCTGTAACGGTTTCACCGCCAGCACCGGCGACAGTGCCGTCGTCGCCGTCCCCGTCCGGGCCGATCCGCCCAGGGTTGGCCGTCGGACCACCGCTGTCGGCTACGTCGGCGACGTCGAACGCCGGCGTGCCGTGCTCCTCCAGCTCGACCTCGAAGCGCTTGCCGTCGACCTCGACAGTGAACTCCCGTCGGGCCGTCTCTTCGTCTGCGCTCGCGGTCGATACCTCGGATCCCCACCGCTTCTGGGCCTCCGCGATGCGTTCCTCGTCGAGATGCTCGTCGAGGTACTTCGTGGTGTGGGTTCCATCGACGAACGCCCGGTCGGTCAGCATCAGCCGGTGGAACGGCATAATCGTGACCACGCCTTCGACGTCGTACTCCGCCAGGGCCCGCAGCGACCGGTCGATACACTCCTCCCGGTCGCTCCCGTGTACGATCAGCTTTGCGATCATCGAGTCGTAGTCGGTGACGAGTTCGTCCCCCTGCCGGAGTGCGTCGTCGACGCGGACGCCGATGCCGCCCGGAGGGTCGTACGTCCCGAGGACGCCGCCGGTTGCGGGCGCGAAGTCCTCGGCCGCGTTCTCGGCGTTGATACGGAACTCCACCGCGTGGCCCTCGAGGGTGACCGCCTCCTGGGGGAACGTGATCTCCTGGCCGGCAGCGACCTTCAGCTGCCACTTCACGATGTCGATCCCTGTCAGCTCCTCCGTGACCGTGTGCTCGACCTGGATCCGGGTGTTCACTTCGAGGAAGTAGAAGTCGGCCCCGGCACCCAGCGGCTCGTCGGGGTCACGGTCCGGGTCTTCCTCGACGAGAAACTCGACTGTGCCGGCGTTCGTGTACCCCGCGGCGTCGACTCCGCGGCGGGCGGCCTCGCCGATCTCCGCACGGAGGGCGTCCGACAGCGCCGGTGACGGGCCTTCCTCGATGACCTTCTGGTGGCGGCGCTGGAGCGAGCAGTCCCGCTCGCCGAGGTGGCGGACGTTGCCGTGGTGGTCCGCGAGGATCTGCACCTCGACGTGCCGCGGGTGTTTTAGATACCGCTCCAGGTACACCGAGTCGTTGTCGAAGTACGCTTCACCCTCGCGTTTGGCACTCTCCAGTTGCTCGGCTGCGTTGCCGGCGTCGCGGACGACCTTCATCCCGCGCCCGCCGCCGCCGCCCTCTGCCTTGATCGCGACGGGGTAGCCGTACTCGTCGCCGAACTCCGTGACCTCCGCGGGGGACTCGACGGGGTCGATCGTCCCCGGCACGATCGGGACGTCGGCCTCCTGCATGATCCGTCGGGCCCGGGTCTTCTCGCCGAGCTGCTCCATCCCGTCGCTGTCCGGCCCGATCCACGTCACCCCGTCTGTCTCCTCTACCTGCGTGGCGAACGCCGCGTTCTCCGCGAGGAACCCGTAGCCGGGGTGGATCGCGTCCGCACCGGACCGCAGTGCGGCGTCGATAATCGCGTCGTGGTCGAGATACGAGTCGGCGGCCCGGGCGGGACCGACGTTGTACGCCTCGTCGGCGTACCGGACGTGGCCACCGTCGCTGTCGGCCTCGCTGTAGACGGCGACCGTGTCGACGCCGAGGTCCCGGCAGGCCCGCATCACGCGGACGGCGATTTCACTCCTGTTCGCGACCAGTACCGTGTCGAACGTGTGCCCTGTCATTCCAGTCGATCGAGTCGTCCCGCAGTCGTCCATTCGTCGGTCGGTGCGTCCTGTGGAACCCGGTGTGCTGTTCCGAAAACCGCCTCCGTCCGGCCAGCGAACCGGAAGCGCCTCCCCGCCCAGGAGTCCGCCTCTCCTCCGGCAGCAGCCTCGGCCGCTGCGGCCGCGGCGGCGGCTTCCTGATCCCGGAGATGTGCCCCGATCGCGGCGGCGATGGCTGCGGCCTCTTCCTGTGACGCCGTGGCCGGCACCTGGAGTCGTCCGTCGTCGAGGGGAACCGACATACTCTGCCTCATGTTACAGCGGAATGTTCCCGTGTTTCTTGTCGGGGCCTGGTGTACGTTTCGAGCGCAGCATCTCCAGGTCGCCGATCAGCCGCGGTCGGGTCTCCTTGGGCTCCAGGACGTCGTCCACGAACCCGCGGTCGGCCGCGATGTAGGGGTTCGCAAACTGGTCGCGGTACTCCTCGATCAGCTCCTGGCGGCGCTTATCGGGGTCGTCTGCCTCGTCGAGTTCTTCGCTGTACAGCACGTTGACCGCCCCCCTCGGCCCCATGACCGCGATTTCGGCGCTGGGCCAGGCGTAGTTGACGTCGGCGCCGATGTGTTTCGAGGCCATGACGTCGTACGCGCCGCCGTAGGCTTTCCGGGTGATGACTGTCATTAGCGGCACCGTCGCCTCGGAGAACGCATAGAGGAGTTTCGCCCCGTGTTTGATGATCCCGTTGTGTTCCTGGTCCGTGCCGGGCATGAACCCGGGCACGTCGACGAACGTGAGGATCGGGATGTTGAACGCGTCACAGAAACGCACGAACCGGGCACCCTTCACCGATGAGTCGATGTCGAGTGTGCCTGCGTTGACACGTGGTTGGTTGGCCACGACGCCGATAGCGTGGCCATCGAGGCGCGCGAAGCCGATCACGAGGTTCCGGGCGAACGCCGCCGCCACCTCGAAGAACGACCCCTCGTCGGTTACGCGCTCGACGACGTCGATCATGTCGTAGGGCTTTCTCGGCTGGTCGGGGACGATCTCGGCGAGCTCCTCGTCGCGGCGCTCGGGGTCGTCCCAGGGGTCGACACGCGGGGGGTCCTCGACGTTGTTCTGTGGGAGATACGAGAGGAGGTGGCGGATGTCGTCGAGAGCCCGCTCCTCGTCGGCGGCGGTGAACTGGGCGACGCCGGACTCCGAGGCGTGAGTGCTCGGGCCGCCCAGCTCGTCGAAGCCGACCTGCTCGCCGGTCACCGTCTCGATCACGTCGGGCCCGGTGATGAACATGTGGCTGGTGTCCTCGACCATCATGACGAAGTCGGTAATCGCCGGCGAGTACACTGCGCCGCCGGCGCAGGGACCCATGATCGCCGAGATCTGGGGGATAACGCCGCTCGCCTTCTGGTTCCGGTGGAAGATGTGTGCGTAGCCGGCGAGTGAGTTGATTCCTTCCTGGATCCGTGCGCCGGCAGAGTCGTTGAGTCCGACGACCGGCGCGCCGGTCTCCATAGCCTTGTCCATCACTTTCGTCACCTTCTCCGCGAACACCATCCCGAGTGACCCGCCGAATGCGGTGAAGTCGTGGGCGAACACGAACACCTGCCGGCCGTCAACGCCGCCGTAGCCCGTGACGACGCCGTCGCCGGGTACCTCTTTCTTTTCCATGTCGAAGTTGGTACACTGGTGAGTGCGGAACTGGTCGAACTCCGTGAAGGTGCCGTCGTCGAGGAAGTAGTCGATCCGCTCGCGTGCGGTTAGTTTCCCCCGGTCGTGTTGCTTCTCGATGCGCTCCTCGCCACCGCCCTTCCGGGCCTCATCGCGCAGCTTCCGTAACTCGTCGATACTCTCGTCCATCGTCATCCTGTGTGCCTCCAGGCCATCCTTGGTTTTGGATATACCACCGACCTAAAAAGTATTCCCCAATCTGGGATGGAAGTCCGGGAACAAATATGTCACTAATCCGTTTACTCTGGTCTGGACGCCGGCGCACTTTTTTTCCTCTCATACGGTCATGCGTGACTCTGTACCGCCGGCCCGTCACAGATACCCAGTTTCGGGGTCTGAGACGCCGATATATGGTGCACTGCTCGAAAATAATCAGTATGAGTGTCGGCCTCTCCACGTCAAAATATAAGAGTCAACACGCGTTGGAATGCCGTATGGGAATCGCTACCCTCGGGCATGTCGAACTCCAGTGCACCGACGTCGAGGCTTCGCGGGACCACTTCTACGATGTGCTCGGCCTTGAAGAGTCCCTTCGCCGCGACGGCCGCATCTACATGCGCGGCTGGGGCGACTGGGACCTGTTTACGCTCGAACTAACGCCCGCTGCGGAGAGCGGCGTCGGACACACTGCGTTCCAGGTCGAGGATCCGTCCGATCTCGACGAGTACGCAACCCGCATCGAGGGCGCAGGCTACGATGTCAGGTGGCTCGACCCGGAGGCAGATCCGGGTCAGGGCCGGGCGATCCGGTTTTCGTACCCGGGCGGACACGAACTGGAACTGTACCACGAGATGGAGCGGGCAGACATTCCCGAGGAGGACCGTTCGGATCTGAAAAACCAGCCCCAGACGTACGTCGACCGAGGGGTGGGTACCCGGCGGATCGACCACGTCAACCTGAAAGTCCCCGACGTGGACGAGGCGGTCGCGTGGTTCGACGACGTGCTCGATTTCAAACTCCGCGAGGAACTCGTCATCGAGGACGAGCGGGTTGCGGGATGGATGAGCGTCTCCCCGCTAGTCCACGAGGTTGCCTTCATCGACGCCGAGGAATGCGCACTCAATCACCTTGCCTACTACCTCAAGGCCGAGCGGGAACTCTACCGGGCGGTCGACGTCCTGAAAGATCACGGCGTCGAAATCCTCGAAGGGCCGGGGCACCACGGCATCAGTCAGGCGATATTCCTCTATCACAACGAACCCTCGGGCAACGAGATCGAGGTGTTCGCCGGCGGGTACCTCATCTTCGACCCGAACTGGGAGGTCGTCACCTGGACGGAGGACGACCTGCCCGAGGCCATCGCGTGGTGGGGTGAGACCCGACCGTTCAGCGGCGCGGACGAGGAGGAGGCCGACGAACTCATGGAACGGGAACGCCCGAACGCGGACGACGACTGATACGGTCGTGCGTGAGTATTTTGGGCACCGGCATTTATTATCAGCCCGTCCCCTCCCGGGAGTATGGACGGACATACCGAACCGGAACTTCTCCTCCGGAACGGGCGGGTGCGGGTCATGGACGACGAGCGGACCGAGGCGGAGAGCCTCCTGCTCCGCGGCTCCCGAATCGCGGCCGTCGGCGCAACCATGGAGGTGGAGCAGGCCGCGACAGACCCCGAAACCGTGGAACTGGACGGTCGGACGGTCCTGCCCGGTTTCAACGACGCACACACGCACGTATTCTCTGTCGGGATCGAGTTGATCGAGACCGACCTCTCTGGGGCCGACACCCGCGACGAGGCTCTCAAATTGCTCGCCGCGAACGCCGACGACACGCCACCCGGGGAGTGGGTACTGGGCTTCAGCTACGACGAGAGCACGTGGCCCGAGGGCGAGCGGGCGTACCTCACCCGATCGGATCTAGACGCGATCAGCACCGAACACCCCATCGCCGCGACCCGCGTCGACGGCCATACGGTGTCGCTCAACTCGATGGGGCTGGACACCGTCGCGTTCTCGAACCACGACGACGTCGTTCGATCGGACGGAGAACCGACGGGGCGAGTCGTCGAAGACGCCGCCTGGGAGGCCAAGGCCGCATCCTACCCCGAACCGGACAGGGCGGCGGAGGCCCTGTTAGCGGCGACCGAGCGGTACCACGAACTCGGCGTGACCTCCGTCCAGACGATGTCCGGGTTGACGGCCGTCCGCGACCAGGGCAGCATCGACATGGAGGCCCTGTTCGAGACCTGGCGCCAGGACGAGCTGGAGCTGCGGGTGACCTACTACGTCAGGGCCGACCAGGTCGAGTCGCTCGTCGACCTCGAACTCCCTCATGGGTTCGGTGACGATCGGCTCCGCATCGGGGGGATCAAGGCGTTCTCCGACGGCGCCATCGGTTCCCAGACCGCGAATCTGTACGGCGAATTCGCCGACGACCCCGGAAACTCCGGCACGATGGTCAACGATGCCGCGACCCTCCGGGAGTGGTACGCCCGTGCCGTGCGAGCAAACCAGCAGGCTGTGACTCACTCGATCGGCGGTGCCGGGATCGACATCGTCGTCGATCAGTACGCGGCCGTCATCGAGGAGTTCGACCTCGAGGACCACCGGTTCCGCATCGAGCATCTCGAACTTGCCACCGACGAGGTCCTGGAGCGCATCGCAGACCTCGGCATCGTCGCGAGCATGCAACCGAACTTCCTGCAGTGGTCCACCGAAGGAGGACTCTACGAGTCACGGCTCGGAACCGAGACCCTCCCGCGGAACAACCGCTTTGC
>PXQK01000127.1:0-12007 GCA_003022085.1 Halobacteriales archaeon QH_10_65_19
GCAAGCCCCGCGGCTTCGCCGTTTTGACCGCACGTCCCAAACCGGGCCGTGCCGTCGCAGGCGAATGTAATTCCCCTCGACCTTCCCGAAATGGGTCGGCTGGAATTGACACCCGAACGCTCGGTGCGTCCGTGAGGGTCGGCGGCTCCACTCCGCCCGACAACTCCCGTCGTCGTCCGAAAATCGAAGATTTTCGTGATCACGAAAGACTTCGTCTTTCGAACGACACCACGCCGAAGACGCGGATTTTGAGAGGAGTCGCATTTCCAACTCACCTCAGTCAGCGTTGGATTAAGGTCTTTAATCCGTCTTTGTGGGTCTCTGACTGTACCAACTGTATGATTCGTGGTTTGGTTAATCTTTCGACGGCCTTCACCCTCGGGGTCAAGTGGTTTGAGAATCGAAGATTCTCGTCATCACGGAAATCTCCGATTTCCGAACGACCCCGAGGCACTCGGCCTGCTCCGCCTGTAGACTGCGTGACCACCTAGAAGCGCCGAGAGATAGCCGTTCTCGGGTAGCTGTGCCGTCTTCCGGCACACTGCAGGCGGATAGGCCTTCGGACGGTACGGTCCGTGCCCTCGCGTCGTGCGCATGGGAACCAGGGCGGTAGTGTACGGAGTCGCTACGCATATGTGACCGCCGGTCAAACCCCGGACATGGTTCGGAGAACAGTCCTGTTTTCGCCGGGCGACCGGCCGGAGTTGCTGTGGAAGGCCCCGGAAAGTGGGGCCGACGTGATCGTGTTCGACCTCGAAGACGCGGTCGCCCCCGGAAAGAAGGCGGCGGGCAGGGACGCTGTCAGGGACGTCGTTACCGAGATCGACCCCGACGCCGAACTCTGTGTCCGCGTCAACCGGATTAGTGAGGGCGGCGGGGACGACGTGGCTGCGGTGTTCGGCGGATCCGAGGAGACGGGCGTCGACAGCGTGATGCTGCCGAAAGTCGCCTCGGCCGGGGCGGTCGAGGAGTTAGCGACGGTGCTGGCCGAGCACGGACGGCAGTTACCGGTGCTGGCGCTGCTTGAAACCGCGTCCGGCGTGTTGCACGCTGAACCGGTTGCTCGTGCCGACGCGACCGACGCGGTGCTCCTCGGAGCGGAGGATCTGGCTGCCGACATCGGCGCCACGCGAACCGGAGAGGGGACGGAGATTCTCCACGCCCGGGAGCAGGTTGTCCTCGCAGCGGGGGGCGCAGGCGTCGACGCCATCGATACCCTCTACACCGACTACGAAGACACCGAGGGTCTCGCCGAGGACGCACGGTTCGGGCGGGACCTCGGATTCGACGGCAAGATGGTGATCCACCCGGGGCAGGTGCCGGTCGTCAACGACGCGTTCACCCCAGACGAGACGGACGTCGAGTGGGCCCGGACGGTGCTGGCGGCGCGCGACGACGCCGGGGACGACGTCGGCGTGTTCTCCGTGGAGGGCGAGATGATCGACGCGCCGCTGATCGCCCAGGCCGAGGACATCGTGAGCCGGTACCAGGCGGCAACCGGTGAGCCAGACGGACCGTCGTGATACGGTCGTGCGTGAGTATTTTGCGCAAGTACTACACTTGACCGGTCCTACTGCCGGGCATGTCGTCCCAGCAACCGTCCTCCACGGGGCCGACCAGGCCGGATTTCCTGCGGGCAGGGATCCGGTGTGCGCTGGAGATGGTGCTCGCTGGCGGGCTGGTGTTGCTCGTCGGGCTGTCGGCCAAGAACACCGTCTTCGCAGGGATGGTGTACGTCCTCACAGTCCTCGTGATGGTCGTCGTGCTGTTCTGGGCACTGAACCGGCAGGTCGAGGCCTGGATCAGGTTCGTCCAGCAGGGCGGGCACGTCGACGGGTGGAGTACCTCAGGGAAGCCCCGAGGCACTCGGCATATGTCTCTGTAGACCAAGGCCGGGGAAGCGGCGCGGGGGGAGGGGGGCACAACCAGCGTTAAGTGTGAATCGGCAGTACAGTCGTATGCAATGCAACTCACCTGGCACGGTCACTCGACCTGGTACGTGGAGCACGGGGACACCAGCCTCCTAATCGATCCGTTCTTCGACAATCCGAAGACCGACCTCTCGCCGTCGGAGGTCGACCAGCCGGACTACGTCCTGCTGACCCACGGCCACGCGGACCACATCGCGGACGCCGGTGCCTTCACCGGGGCGACGGTCGCCACGACGCCCGAGGTGGCGGGCTTCGTCAGCGACGAGTTCGGCGTCCCCGAGGGCGACACCGTCGGGTTCAACATCGGCGGCACGCTGGATCTCGACGACGTGTTCGTGACGATGCACCGCTCGGACCACACGAACGGGATCAACATGGAGTACGACCTCTCGGGCGGCATGCCCGCCGGCTTCGTGGTCTCGGACACGGACCCCACGGCGGTCGAAGACGAGGAGTCGACGACGTTCTACCACGCCGGGGACACCGCCCTGATGACGGCGATGCGCGACATCATCGGCCCGTTCCTCCAGCCCGACGCTGCGGCGCTGCCAGTCGGCGATCACTTCACTATGGGGCCGAAACAGGCGTCGATCGCCGCCGACTGGCTTGGCGTCGAGTACGCGCTGGCGATGCACTACGACTCGTTCCCGCCCATCGAGATCGACACCGACGAGTTCGTCAGCGAAATCGAGGCGAACGCGCCCGGTGTGGAGCCAGTCGTCCTCGATGGCGACGAGTCGTTCGATCTTGACGGCCACCTCTAGAGGGAACCACGGTCGTCCGAGATCCGGGCAAGAACTGTCGAAACACACACTGTTTTGGGCGCGGGACCCGTCCCGGCTAACATGGCAGACATCGAACTCACCAGCACCAGCACGGAAGGCTACGCAACCACCAACAGAATCGGCGACTGGGAGCTGACCGTTGACGCGACCGGCGAGGACGGCCCGGACCCCAACCAGGTACTGGCCGCCGACTACGCGTCCTGTTTCGTTCCGGCGCTCCGTGTCGCCGCCAACAAAGAAGGCTACGAGGACCTCGGCACGGTTGAGGTTGACGTCGACGCCGAACTCGACGACGGGGACGACCTCGCGTCGATCGCCTTCGACATCCACGTCGAGGCGTCGCTTGGCGGTGACGTCGACGACGTCGTCGCCCGCGCCGAGGATATCTGCCACGTCCACTCCGCGGTGCGTGAGGAACTCCACGCCGACATCACGGTCACCGACGACGCAGATCTGTAGCCGTCGGATCCGGAGACGAGGTGCGGTTCCTGGGCCGGGTCACCGACGCCGGTTCCTGGACCGGGTCACCGACGCCGGAGCGATCGCGGCCGCGTGCAAGGGCTACTCTGCCTGATGTGCGCCGAGTGCCTCGCGGATGGGCAACTCCCTACGTGCGACCCGGCGAGCGAGGTCGGCTCCGATCGTTCTGTTCGTCGCGCTCACCTCTATCTGTGCGATGTTCACCGCTACAAGGATGTCTCCAACGCCGCGAGCGCCTGTCCCCAGGTAGGGAGTAGTCCCCGTCTCGTCAACGAGTTCCACCGGGACGTCCCCGAGGTCGTGGATGATCTTTGCTCCGATGAGCCGCGCGCCGTCACCACGTCGTGATAGACCTCGAAGTCGTCTGTCCCAACGACAATCACACCCGCCTTTCGTGTCACCAATACTTATACTGACGGAGGAAATTCCTGACGGATGTTGCCGCCAGTATCGGTACTCGTGCCAGTCGTGTCCGTACCACCGGCTACTGGAGCTGGAGGTCCTCGCCGGACAGCACCCGGACCGACGTCGGCTCTTTGACGAACTCC
Source organism: Halobacteriales archaeon QH_10_65_19 (assembly GCA_003022085.1). The sequence goes on from PXQK01000127.1 coordinate 3,745, forward strand.
CCGGCATCCGTACCGACGACCTGCCCGACGCCGCGCTGTGCCGCAACGTCGAGTATCCGCTGGGTCACTGTGCCGTCGAGAACGACCGTGTGGGGCGGCTCGTCTGCGTCCGCGAGCGCGTCGAAGGTGTTGTCGGCGTCACCCTCGTGGGTGGGTTCGAATGACTCCGTCAGGAACCGGACCCTCCCGCTGTTATCGCTGATAACCTCCGAGAGGTGCCCTCCGAACGTCTGTGGTGACACATTAGTGTCTTCCCCGCCAGCCGCGTCCTCCGCCCCGGCGGCAGCCGTTTCCTCGACTGTCGTTGCGCCGTCGCTACCGGCCGGTGTCGCATCAGCTGTGCTCCCCTCGGGGTGGGGTAAAGCGCCGTCCGTAGACTGGTCGCCGACCTCGTGAGTCACGACCGCCTCGTCGGACTCCGGCCGTACAGTCAGGTGATCGCCCGTCTCGTCGACCGCCGCCCTGTCGGTGTCCTCGCTCGGACTGGTGGCCGCGGGGTCGGGAGACTCTCCTGACGGAGCGAATGCCTCACGCGGGGAGTCGGCATCGAGCGCCTGTCCGTAGGGGAGTTTCTTCCGCAGCGCGGACATGATCGCCGAGCGGTCGAGGTCCTCGACAGACTGGCCGCTCGGGGCGAACGCGACGTAGTCGACGTCGCCGATCTGTGCGAGTTCCTCCAGAATCAGGTCGCCGCCCCGGTCGCCGTCGAGCAGCGCCGTCGTCGTGCGCTCGCTCGTGAGCTCCCCGACTGCGTCCGGGATGTCCGTCCCTTCGACAGCGATGGCGTTCTTGACGCCGAACCGGAGGAGGCGGCGGACGTCCGCCCGCCCCTCGACGACGACGATCGCGTCGCTGTCGGCGACGCGCGGCCCGGCGGGCAGCCCCTCGAACTCGGTGATGTCCTCGACGCGGGCCTGCTGGCGGACGGCGTCGACCAGGTTCTCGCTTGTCATCGTCGACTCCTCGAGGTCGGCCAGCAGGTCCGTCGCACGGTCGACCAGTTCCCGTCGCTTGGCCGCCCGCGCGTCCTCGATGTGGCTGACCGTGCACTCTGCACGACAGGGGCCAACCCGCTCGATCGTTTCGAGCGCGGCTGCCAGTACCGCCGTCCGCACCCGGTCGAGGCCACTCGCGACCGTTACTGTACCGAACGACCTGCCGTCTTCCGACTCGATGTCGACGTCGATCCGCCCGATCTTCGAGGACTCCTGTAGCCCATGGAGATCGAGTTCGTCGCCGAGCAGTCCCTCGGTCTGACCGAAGACAGCCCCGACGACGTCACTCCGCTCGACCACCCCGCTCGTGCGGATATCGGCGTGGATGAGATATTTCGCTGAGTGTTGCATTGGTGAACTGCCCCGTGAGGGGCGGTGATGTGGATGTCATGAGTGTGCTCACGACGTCTTTCCGTAGCGGAGGAATCCAGAAATAGCTGGCGGGCCGGGATTACAGCAGGTCCCTGAACGCGTCTTTCGAGTCCTCGAAATTCAGGACCGTCTCGTCGAGCTCCGCCTGCAGCTCCGCCGAGCGGTTCCTGAGTCGTTCGACCTTCTTGTTGCCGTCGAGTTCCTGCGGCGACTTCTCCTGTTCGAGGAGCCTGAGTTTGGTTGTAATCTCGATGAACTTGGTGATGCGCTCGTCGTATTCAGAGGCCTTCAACTGCTGTTCGATTGCCCCGGTGAGCGTCTCCCTGCTGACCGGTTTCTGGAGGTAGTCCTCGAACGGCATGTCGACAATGTCGAAGTCGGGATTGACTGCCGTCACCATAATCACGCGGCAGTCGAGCCCCCGCTCGCGGACGCGTTCGAGCACCTCGTCGCCGGATCGGCCGGGCATCCGCCTGTCCAAGAGAACGACGTCGACGTCTCCGTCAATCTGTTCCAGGGCCTGGTCTCCCCCGTAGGCCGTGCGTGTCTCGTACTCGTCTCGGAGCTGTGCCGTGTACGCATCCGCCACAGCCCCCTCGTCATCCACGATCAACACCGTTGTGTCGTCGGCGGACGATTCCATACTGTTGGTACAACCCGGTGACTGTTGAAACTACTGGAGTACGTAGCCTCCCGATGCACAGTGTCCAGTCCTGTGATCTGACAGACGCCGGGACCCGGCATACCCCGGATCGAGCCCGAGAGCCGACGATTTAAGTACTGGCTCCGTTCACTGGGTACAAACGGTGCTGGTCAGCCACTACTTCGAGTGGGAACGGTTCGTCACGGGCGGGCACGCCCAGTCCGTCCGGAACCAGCGGACGATCCTCGAGCGGCGGGGGATCGAGTTCACAACGCGCCCGATACTCGACGCTGACCTCCTCCACCTCAACAACATGGGTCCCCGCTCGGTCTACTACGCGACGCGGGCACAGCGGGCCGGCGTCCCGGTCCTCGTCCATGGCCACCAGACGGCGGCCGACCTCCGCGAGAGTTTCCGGTTTTTCGACGCCCTGTCGACGGTCGCCCGCCCGTACCTCTCGCGGGCGTACTCGCTGGCGGATCACATCGTCTGTCCCTCAGAACACAACAGGGAGGTGCTGGACTCATACGCCGACGTGCCGAAAACCGTGGTCAGCAACGGGTACGATCCGTCGAAACTCGATGGGGTCGACAGCGACAGGCTGTGCGAGGAATACCTCGACCGCTACGACCTCGATTCGCCGGTAGTGTTCATGGTCGGACACGTCATCGAGCGGAAAGGACTGGAGACGTTCGTCGAGACGGCCCGGGCAATGCCGGATCTAGATTTCGTCTGGTTCGGCTACCTGAACCCCGGGGGCGGGAGAGTCGACCGGCTCCTCCGGAGGAGCGAGCACCGGCTACGTGGAGGACATCAGGGGTGCCTTCGCTGCCGGCGACCTGTTCTTCTGGCCCTCGAAAAACGAGAACGAGGGGATTGCGCTCCTTGAGGCGATGGGGTGTGGAAAGCCCCTGGTGGTACGCGACATTCCAACCTACGAGTGGCTGGAACACGACCGCCACTGTCTGAAGAGCGGCTCGGATTTCACCGGCCCGATCCGACGGCTCTGTGACTCACCCGGGGAGCGCGAACGACTCGGGACCAACGCGGCGGAGAAAGCCGGGGAGTTTACGCTCGATGCCGTTGCCGAGGAGCTCGTCCCGCTGTACGAGCGGCTGACGTCGGCGTAGTGCCCCCGGGGCAAGGAACTGGCCACTTTTATCAGTCCCACCTAAAAAGGTCGGTGATAGCCACGTCATGGAGCTGCCGATGCGCTGAATCGATGTCGTTATATTCTTCAGTTGAGAACAGGGCGGTAGATGGCGCGTCGAGTACCGTCCCGCAGCACTGTTCTCGGGGTAGTAGTAGGGGCGTTTCTGCCCCACTAACCCCACACCTCGACGCTCGCACAGTCCGCAACCGACCGGCGGTTTGCCCACAGCACGACGGGAAAATCCATGAGTGACACACAGAACCCACCGCAGGAGGAATCGCCAGACGACCAGCAGGAGCCCCTCTCAGGCGCCTACGATCCCGAGGCCGTCGAGCCCCAATGGCAGGAGCAGTGGGTCCAGAATGGGACCTACGCCTACGAGAACGGCGACGCCGACACCCAGTACACGATCGACACCCCGCCGCCGACGGTCTCGGGGGACCTCCACATGGGGCACCTCTACCAGTTCACGCTCCAGGATTTCGTCGCGCGCTTCCACCGGATGTACGACGACGCCGTCTACTTCCCGTTCGGATACGACGACAACGGGATCGCCTCAGAGCGCCTGACAGAGCGGGAACTCGGCATCAACCACGGCGACTTCTCCCGGCGGGAGTTCCAGGAGAAGTGCCGCGACGTCTGTCAGGAGTACGAGCGGGAGTTCACCGACGACGTCCAGTCGCTCGCCGTGTCGATCGACTGGTCGAACACCTACAAGACAATCGAACCGCGCGTCCAGCGCATCTCCCAGCTATCCTTCATCGACCTCTACGAGAAAGGCCGGGAGTACCGACAGCGCGCGCCGACGATCTGGTGTCCGGACTGTGAGACCGCCATCTCCCAGGTCGAACAGGAAGACCAGCGCAAACACACCTCGTTCAACGACATCGCCTTCGAAATCGTCGAGTACGGCGACGGATCGACGCCCGAGGGCGACACTGGCCCCGGCGAGACGGGCGACAGCTTCACCATCTCGACCACGCGGCCGGAGCTGTTGCCGGCCTGCGTCTCGGTGTTCGTCCACCCGGAGGACGACGAGAACCAGCACCTCGTCGGCGGGACGGCGCGCGTGCCGCTGTTCGGTCAGGAGGTACCGATCATCGAGGACGAGCGCGTCGACCGCGAGACCGGAAGCGGGATCGTGATGTGCTGTACGTTCGGCGACCAGACGGACATCGAGTGGTACCAGGCCCACGACCTGGACCTGCGGATCGCGATCGACGAGTCAGGGACGATGACCGACGTCGCCGACGAGTACGAGGGACTCTCGACCAGCGAGGCCCGCGAAGCGATTATCGAGGACCTCGACGATGCGGGCTACCTCCTGGAGTCGAGGGACCACGAGCACGCGGTGCAGGTCCACGAGCGCTGCGAGGAGGAGGTAGAGTACCTCGTCACCGAGCAGTGGTACGTGAGACTGCTGGACAAGACCGAGGAGTACCTCGAGGCCGGGCGACAGATGAACTGGTACCCCGAAAAGATGTTCTCGCGGTACGAGCACTGGATCGACGGGCTGGAGTGGGACTGGTGTATCTCCCGGCAGCGCGACTCGGGCATCCCGTTCCCGGTGTGGTACTGCACGGACTGCGGGGAGGTGATCCTCGCCGACCGCGAGCGCCTCCCGGTCGAGCCCATCGAGGACGAGCCTGCGATCGACGCCTGCCCGTCGTGTGGCTGTGAGTCTTTCGAGCCGGAGACCGACGTGTTCGACACCTGGGCCACCTCGTCGCTCACGCCGCTGCTCAACGCCGGCTGGGACTGGGATTCCGAAACGGAGGAGTACACCATGGACCGCGACCAGCTGTACCCGTTCACGCTCCGCCCGCAGGGACACGACATCATCTCGTTCTGGCTGTTCCACACCCTCGTGAAGTGCTACGAGCACACCGGCGAGGTCCCCTTCGAGGACGTCATGATCAACGGGATGGTGCTCGACGAGAACCGCGAGGCGATGTCCAAATCCAAGGGCAACGTTATCCCGCCCAGCGAGGTGCTGGCGGAGTTCCCGGTCGACGCCGCCCGCTACTGGGCCGCCGGGACCTCCATCGGCGACGACTTCCCGTACCGGGAGGGCGACCTGGAGGCTGGCGAACGGCTCCTCCAGAAGCTCTGGAACGCCTCGCGGCTGGTCGATCAGCTGACGCCCGCAGATCCGCCCGAGTCCCCGGCGACGGAGGACCTCGCAGCTATCGACCGCTGGCTGCTGGCGAAACTGGACGCGACAGTCGAGTCGGTCACCGACCGGTTCCAGGCCTACGAGTTCGCAAAGGCACGCGACGAACTCCGGACGTTCTTCTGGTCGACGTTCTGTGATGACTACCTCGAGATCGCGAAACAGCGCCTCTCGGACGGCGGGGATCCGTCGACGGAGTACGCCCTCGTCACCGCCCACCGGACCTTCCTCAAACTCTGGGCGCCGTTCCTGCCACACATCACCGAGGAGCTGTGGCGACGGCTGTACGAGGGCGAGGAGTCGCTCCACACTACGAACTGGCCGACGCCCCGCGGGTACGACGCCGACCTGGCAGCCGGCGAGGCTACTATGGACGTGATCTCGGGGCTGCGGCGGTACAAGACCGAGAACGGCCTCGCGCTGAACGCGACGCTGGATCACGCCGAAGTGTACGGTCACGTTGGCGGCTTCGCGGCGGCTATCGAGGACGTGATGCACGTCGGGACGCTGCAGACGTTCGACGGCGAGCCCGACGTCACCACGGAGATCAGCGACGTCGACCTCGACTACTCGCTGGTCGGCCCCGAGTTCGGTGAGGACGTCGGGACGATCGACGCCGCCATCGAGGACGACGAGTTCGAGGTGCGCGACGGAACGCTCGTGGTCGCGGACGGGGAGTTCGAACTCGACGAAAGGATGTTCGAGATCGAACGATCGCGGACCTACTCCGGTGAGGGCGAGATGATCGAAACCGACACCGCCGTCGTCATCGTGCGCTGATACGGTCGTGCGTGACTACCCTATGACAGCCGCTGCCTACGTTTCTCCGACAGTGGCTTCTACATGCTCGACAGCACCGGCAGGCGTCTCGACGTAGCTGTTGGCGGCGGCCCGGTCCTCGCCAGGAAGGATCCCGATCGTGTGGCCGCCATTCTCGCGTGCGCCACTCTCCCCTCACGTTCACCGATCCGGGTCACCGTCGATCCGTTTGCGCATGACCGCGAACTCGAGTTCGACGCCGTCGATGGTCCGGTGCTTGGCGTCGCAGGTTCGGTACCCCAACGTCTCGTAGAACGGTCTGGCGTTCAGCGAGGAGACGATTTCGATCTCCTCGATGCCACGCATCCGTGCCCGGGATTCGAGCTGCCCGGCCAGCGACGTCGCGATACCCTCGCCGCTGTACTCGGGGCGGACGTACAGGGCGTCGATGCGCCCGGCGGTGGCGTTGAGCACGCCGTACGCGGCATCGGTGCCGTCAACCCGGGCGAGCACCACGTCGAACGTGTCGCTGGCGATTGCCCGCTCGAAGTCCGACGCTGCATCGATGTCGGGCTGCCAGCCCTCGAGTTGCCTCTGGTCGTAGACGTCGCTGTCGATTCCCCCGATCGCTGCCCGCTTGATCGACAGCAGCGTCCCGGCGTCGTCGACACCTGCCTGCTGGAACTGTACGCCCACCATCTGTTCGTACATAGATAATCACAGAAAAAAAACCCACCCCGTCCTTTCGGAGGCTGAAGCAACCAGTTGGCGGTCAGCTGTCGGCGTTTCACCGGACATGAGTCGCTCAGATGATACTTGATTCTGGTCACGTTGGGCTTTTGAATCGGTAGCGCGTACCCGCACGAGAGATACCCCGCCGTGACACGGTTCGCCTCGATCAGGCTGCTCGGCGACCGGGAGTTCGCCGCCCTGGCCGGGACGGCGTTCGCCCGTAGCCAGGCGTACTCGACGATCCTGATCGCGCTTGCGCTGTACGCCGACCTGTTCGGCACGTCGGGGTTCGTCGAGGGGCTGTTCGGCACCGGCTTCGCGCTTGTCCAGCTGCTCATCGTCCTGCCCCTGGGTCGGCGGGTCGACACGGGCAACGCCAAGCGGTACCTGCTGGCTGGCTTCGGTATCAACATCTGCGTGTTTGCCGGGTTCGTCCTCGTGAGCAGCCCGCTACACGTCGTGCTCGTCCGGATACTCCAGGGCGTGGGTTCGAGCGTGCTCTGGATCACCGGCGCGACGATCATCGGGGAGATCAGCCCCGACGCCCGCCAGGGGCTGTGGCTCGGCTCGTTCAACCAGGTCGCCTCGTTCTCGTCGCTCGCGGGCGACCTGCTCGGCGGCTACCTGCTGTACGCCCACGGGTTCACCGCCACGTACCTCGTTCTCTCGGCCATCACGCTCGGCGCGTCCGTCCTCGTGTTCGTCGCCCTCCGCGACAACCCGGGCGGCCAGACGGATCCCGGGGAGGCTGGGGGCGTCGAAACGTTCCGCTCGCTTCTGGGTCTGCCGATGCTTCGCGCCCTGGTTGGCTTCCGGTTCATGTTCAGCTTCGGGAAGATGGCGGTGATCATCTTCCTCCCGATCTACGCCCGGACGACGTTCGGCATCTCCGCCTTCGCAATCGGCTGGATCATGGCCGGCGGCAAGCTCACGAAGGCGATCACGCAGGGCTTTGTCGGCACACTGACCGACCGGTTGGGCCGCGAGCACTACTTCGTCGCCGTCGGCGCGTTCCTGTACGGAGTCGGCGCCGCCGCGATCCCGCTGGCTGCGGTTGTCGAGGGGCGGGTCAGTCCGGTTGAGGTGTCGCTTCTGGGCGACACTCAGCAGCTCGGCGGCGCCTTCTTCGCGCTGTTTGTGGCCTACTCGCTGCTGGGTGTTGCCGACTCGATCCGGCTGCCTGCGAGCATGTCACTGTTCGTCGACGAGGGCGAGCAGTACGACTCCGTGGCTAGCGCTATGTCGCTGCGGTCGATCTCCTGGAAGGTCGGCCAGGTGACCGGCCCCGTGCTCGTGGGGCTGACGATGGATTTCCTCTCCACCGAGGCCGGGTTCCTCCTCGCCGCGGGGTTCATCGTGGCCGCCACGTCGGGGTTCGTCGTCACCGCGACCCGTGCCTCCAGGGTGCGGGCCGGCGGGCCAGGCGAGGATCCAGC
>PXQK01000127.1:12047-25905 GCA_003022085.1 Halobacteriales archaeon QH_10_65_19
AAACGGAACGGGTGTTCGTCGTCAACGCCAACGCGGGAGCGGTGACCGTCCTCGACGGGTCCGATCCGACCGATCCCACGGAAGTCGCGATGCTCGAGACGAGCGAGCAGTTCGCCAGTGCTGGAGCCACCAACAGCGTCGCGGTCTCCGACAGGGTGCTGGCAGTCGCCGTCGCAGCCCAACCCGATCAGGAGCCCGGGCGAATCCTCTTTTATGACACCGACACGCTCGCGTTCCTCGCGTCGGTCACGGTCGGTGCCCTGCCCGACTACGTGACGTTCTCGCCGGACGGAAGTTACCTCCTGAGCGCCGACGAGGGCGAACCGAGCGACGACTACAGCGTTGATCCGGAGGACGACATCGAGGAGGGCGACCAACCCGCCGACGCCGCCGGTGATCTCGGCCCCGAAGGACTGACGTTCGTATCTGCAGCGGATAGCCCCATCGACGACGCGCTGCTGATCGTCGGCTTCGAGACCAGCGGCACGACGGGAGTCTTCCGCATCAAAGACGCCCCGCCGGCAATCGTCGGCGACAGCGTTCCGCGTGACCTCGACGGGGACGGCTTCTACGAGGACATCGACGGCGACGGCGAGTTCACGATCGGCGACGTTCAGGTGTTCTTCCAGAACTACCAGTCCGACGTGGTACAGAACAACGCCGAGTTTTTCAACTTCAGCGAGTCTGAGCCGTCGGAGGTGAGTATCGGCGACGTCCAGGCCCTGTTCCAGCAGGTGGTTGACTGACGACTCCAGAACCGGTTCCGGACCTCGATGGTGCCGCCAGCCATCCCGCACACGTCGGTCGCCATCCAGGACAAACGGGCAGCGGAGACCGTCACAGTAGCGACGAGGCCGTGGCGGTAGTCGCTCGGCTGACGGAAACCGGGTAGCTGTACAACAGCAGCAAAACAGGCCGCGGGTAGTCAGTAGAACTCGCGGACCAGATCCATCGCGCCCTCGGGTGCGCCGTCGGGGATCTCGGCCATGTTGTCGTCGATGCCCTCCCGCTGTTCGTAGGGAATCCGAGGAGAACGTCTGGGCGATGAAGGTTGCGCCGGCCGCCAACGCCAGCGCCAGCGGGTTGACCGGCGACACGTGCGTTCCTTCCGGCGACGTGGCGGTCTCGAAGTCCTCGCGCGAGGTTGGGGAGGCCTGCCCCTTCGTGAGCCCGTAGATCCGGTTGTCCATCACCACGTAGCTCATGTCGACGTTCCGGCGAACGGCGTGGATGAAGTGGCCCGCCCCGATGGAGTAGCCGTCGCCGTCGCCGCCGGCAACCATCACCTCAAGCTCGGGGTTTGCCAGCTTCACGCCGATGCCGACCGGGAGTGCGCGCCCGTGGACGCCGTGGAGCGCGTAGCTGTGCATGTACGTGCCGATCTTGCCCGAGCAGCCGATGCCGGCGACGATGAACGTGTCGTCGGGACGGTTGCCCGTCTCCGCGAGGGCCTTCATCATCCCGTTCATCGTCCCGAAGTCGCCACACCCCGGGCACCACGTCGGCTGCTTGTCGGATTTGAAGTCGGTGAATCGAATGTCAGAACTCATTGTGCTACTTCCTGTGGCCTGACGTGCGCTCTGATCTCATCTGCGAGTCCGTCCGCCTTAAACCGCACGCCAGTGTACTTGTTGATCCGCTCGACGCGTTCGAGCACGTCGTGTTCGAGCAGGTCAGCAAACTGGCCGTCGGCGTTGCACTCGACGACGATCGTTGTCTCCGCGGCCGCAATCTCCTCGCTGAGGTCGGGGCGCGGGAGCAGGTACGGCACCGAAACGAACCGGACGTCGATCCCGTCCTCGGCGAGGAACGAAAGCGCTTCCCGTATCGGCCCCTCGTTGGAGCCCCAGGAGACGACGAGCGTCTCCGCGTCGGGATCGCCGAACTCGCGGTACTCCCAGTCCTCGCGCTCCCGCGCGGTCTCGAACTTCTGTCGGCGCTTCTCGACCTGTTCGACGCGGATCTCTTCTTCTTCCGTCCGGCGGCCGTTCGCGTCGTGTTCCAGTCCTGTCGTCATGTGTGCGCCGTCCGTCGTGCCTGGGAACGCCCGCGGGCTGATACCGTCGGCGCTCGGGAAGTGGGGCTGGAAGCGGCCCTGCTCGTCGAGCCAGGCGTCGATCTCCTCCTCGTCGACGACGTTGCCCCGCTCGACCTCGACACCGTCCATGTCGAACGTCTCCGGAGGGAACGTCTGCTCGGTCACCGCGAGCGAGAGGTCCGAGACCAGGAAAACTGGGGTCTGGTACTTCTCCGCGAGGTTGAACGCCTCGATCGTTTTCCAGAAACACTCCGAGACGGAGGTGGGGCCGACCACCATCCGGCCGATCTCGCCGTGGCCGCCGTAGACGAGCATGTCGAGGTCGCCCTGTTCCTGTTTGGTCGGCATACCGGTCGAGGGGCCGGCGCGCATCACGTCACAGATCACCAGCGGCGTCTCGCTTGTCGCGACCAGGCCGAACGTCTCGGTCATGAGGTCGATCCCGGGGCCGGACGTCGCGGTCATGGCGCGGGCGCCGGCCCGTGCGGCCCCCAGCGCCAGGTTGACCGCGGCGAGTTCGTCCTCGGCCTGGACGACTGTGCCGCCGAACTGCTCGATGCGGCCGACCAGGTACTCCATGACGTCTGTCGCGGGCGTAATCGGGTAGCCGGCGTAGAAGCGACAGCCGGCCGCGATGGCGCCCATCCCGATTGCCTCGTCACCGTTGAGCAACACGTAGTCGCTGTCGGTCGTCTCCACCTCGTAGCCGTAGTCGTGGTCGAAGTTCTCGGCCGCGTACTCTTGGCCGAGCCGTGCGGCCTGGCAGTTGTTCTCGACGATCGCCTGCCCCTTGTCCGCAAAGCGTTTCTCCAGCGCCGAGTCGAGGTTCTCTATCGGGAAGTCGGTGACCTCGCAGGCGGCCCCCAGCGCGACGACGTTGCGCATGATCGCGCCGCCGGCGTCCTCGGCGAGACTCTTCAGCGGGATATCAAGCCCGATCATCCCCTCGGGGATCTCGACGCCCTGCATGGTCGTGCGCTCGCCGTCGTAGATGATCACGCTCCCGTCGTGCAGTTCGTCGGTGTTCTCGTCGATCGTCCGCTCCGTCAGCGCGATCAGGATGTCCAGCCGATCGACCACACTCTCGACACGGTCGACGGAGGTCCGGATCTTGTAGGCGGTGTACCCTCCCCGAATTCGTGAGGCGAAGTCCTTCGAGGTGTACACGTGCCGACCCGCCCGCGAGAGTGCCTGTGCGAAAATCTTCCCGGTCGAGTCGATCCCATCGCCGGCCTCCCCGCCGATGGCCCAGTTGAGATCGTCTGGCATACTAGCGGGTGATCCGACGGCGCAAATAAAAAGCCTTCTGACATGGCTTCTATCAGCGACCGATCGCCGACAGCTGTGCGTGCCAGTACGACACGGAGGCGAGATACGTGCCGACCGGCGTTGACCCGAGCGCGGTGTCGAGTTTCCGGAGACCCGAGGCGAGCGTGTTGGGTATCTCCCGGTAGAGGCCGTACGGACCGATCCAGTCGTGCTCCGCGTTCGCGAGGTTGAGGTCTGCGCCGTCGAGCAGGCTGCGGACCTCCCGCCCCGAGTACAGCCGCGACCCCATCGGAAGCGCCCAGGTGTACAGCGACCGCGCCGAGAAGCGCCTGAACGTGTCGAACACGACCTGGTCACGGGAAACCCGTCGCATCTCCGCCAGGAACGTCTCGGGCGTGTCCGCGAGGTGGAAAAACCGCATCGCGAAGACGGCGTCGAACCGGTCGTCGGGGAACGGGAGGCGGCCAGCGTCGCTGCGCATGTACTCGAGGTTGTCCGCGACGCCGACCTCCCGGGCACGTTCGCGCCGCGCTCGGCGAGCATCGCGGTGAAACGACCGGTCCCGCAGGCGATTTCGAGGATTTCGCGGTCCTCGACGGGAGCCAGCGCATTCAGGACGGCTTCTTTCTCCCGCCTGTCTATCAGACGCCCCCCACGGGAGAACCGCTTCTCGTCGTAGGATTCGGCTACCTCGTCGGCCTGGTACCACTCCTGCCCTTTCACGTACCACTGTCTCGCGCCCCCGGGATTAAAACGGTACTGGAACCAGTGTAGTCGGGTCCGTCGAAGCGAGCGTGACGCCACGCTCCTTGGTGACCACCGGGGGTAGCTCCACAACACATCGTCGGAATTTCCTGATGTTCATTCTCAAACAGTACACAGTTAGTGCCTAGTTATATATTCCCCTGTGAAAAAACAACAATCCGTCACGAGACAGAACGACACGAATCTGAGGACAGTTGGTCTCGTAGTATCGGGAAGAGACGGTAGCGAGAGCATAGCTGAAAGAACAACGGTAATATACCAAAACGAATCAAAACCACATGACAGATACAAACGGAGTAACGCGACGGACACTAATGGGGAGTCTGGCAGCCCTTTCTGCCGGAAAGGCGACAACTGCGACCGTAGCAGCCAGCACACAGGAGGGTGAGAGCGACGGGACGCAGGTCGGCACGAACTCGAACCATCTTCCCAACTACGCGAACCGGGCAGGGCGGATCAACCACGAGGGATTACAGCAGGCGCTCGACGACTATAGCAACGGCACCATCAGCCAAGCCGAACGCGATGCGGTCATAGACGCCTTCAGTACAGGCGAGCGGGTGGTCAGCAAGGACGTCCGGACAATCGCGAGCGACATCAACGAGGACACCGTTCTGGAGAAAAACCCGGACGACCCGAGCGGCGAGGCGGTCGTCTGGCAGTTCGACGGAAGCATCGACGTCAACGCCGAGCTGGAGATCCAGGACGGCGTCGTAATGGAGTTCACGCAGGGATCGGCGATGAACGTCCAGAGCGGGCCGCTCCTGGCGAACGGGACGAACAGCGAGGGTATCTTCGCGACGGGGACGGCCGCCCGACAGGGTTGGTACGGCGGGATTTACGTCGAGTCTACCGACCTCCAGAACTCGATGGAACACATGCTCGTCGAGTACGGCGGCCGTGGCAGTTACCGGGGCTGCCTCGACATCGCAAGCGACGGTACCGACAACGGCAGCATAGCGGTAACGAACTGTACGCTCCGCTGGAGCGGTGAGTACGGGCTGTACCAGGGCGGAGGTGGGACGCTGCTCGATGAAGGAGACAACGTCTATGCAGACAACCGCGAGGCCGGCGTGCGAACGTTGACGTCGAACATCCACGAATACTCGCCGAGTTCAGCGTACAACAACAACGACCGCAACTACGTATTTGTCGCGGGGAACACGGCCTCGGACGAAGGGCCAGACGAGGAGACCCGTACCTGGAGTAACCTCGAAGTTCCCTACCGGATGCAGGGCGGCCACTTCATCGACAATCTGACCCTGGATATCGAACCGGGGACGGAGTTGGAGTTCTCCCAGCAATCAAACCTGACGTTCGAGAGCAGTTCTCGGATCGACATCGAAGGAACTGATACTGACAAAGTCGTCTTTACGGCTGCGACGAACAGACGCGGCTGGTGGAATGGGGTCTACATCGACGACACGACGGACACGGAAAACCTCTTCAACCACTGCGTCTTCGAGTACGCCGGAAACACCAACTGGACCGCCGCTCTGGAAGTCGCAACGGGTGGCACGGACGATGGCGCGGTCGAGGTCCGGAACTGCGTGTTCAGGGATAACGACGGCTTCGGGATCAACGTCGGTGGCGGCACCGACCTGCGGAACTTCGAAAACAACACGTACACCAGCAACGTCGACGGTGCCGCACGGATCGGAACGGCGAACATGCAGTCGCTGTCGAGTACGTCCGATTTCACCGGCAACGACAACGACTACGTGCTGGTCTACGACAACGGTGTCAACGGGAACGGCCGCAACAGCGACCAGCGACGGTGGGACGCGATCAACGTCCCCTGGCGGATGGACGGCTACCACAACGTCGACAATCTGGAGCTGAGTATCGAACCAGGCGCAGACTTCGCGTTCACCGAAGCTGCTGGACTGCAATTCGATGGAGGCTCGCGGCTTCGGATCAGCGGGTTTATCGACGAGACCGAGGAGTCCGACCCAATCACCTTCACCGGCACGGACGAGCAACGCGGCTGGTGGCGGGGCATCTACCTCAACGACACTACCGACCAGGAGAACCTCATGGAGTACGTGATTATCGAGTACGCCGGCGCAGAGGGCTGGGACGGTGGTCTCGACCTGGCGTCAGGCGGGACCGATAACGCGTACCTCCAGTTCAACAACTGCACGTTCCAGAACTGTGCACGGTACGGCGTCAGGGCCGGCGGAGGCGGGATCATGGAGAACCTTTCTTCTAACCTGTATACGGGCAACGGAGAAGGCGCGATGTATATCCCCACCTACGACGTCGAAGCACTGTCGGACTCGTCGGATTTCACCGGCAACGACAACGACTTCGTGCGGGTGTGGAACGGGGGCATTGACGGCGACGGAGCCGGGAGTGACTCGCGTTCCTGGGACGCAATTAACGTCCCGTTACGACTAGAGGGCTATCAAGAGATCGACAACGTCGAGTTCAGCATCGACCCTGGCGCAACCCTCGAGTTTACCGAGAACTCCGGACTGTCTTTCCAGAGCGGTTCGGTGTTCATCCTCCAGGGCACAGCCAACGACCAGATCACCTTCACCGGCACGGACGCGACGCGGGGCTGGTGGTCGGGAATCTACATCAACGAAACCCAGAGTCGCAAAAACAGGCTCGAACACGTGATCGTCGAGTACGCCGGGAACGGTCAGAATCAGCTCGATATTGCATCCGGCGGGACCGATAACGGTCAGATCGAGGAGATATCGAACTGCACGTTCCGAAACGGCGAAGGATACGGTATTGAGTGGGGTAACGGCGCCTACGTCCGGAACATGAGCAACAACCTGTACACGAACAACACGGAGGGTGCAGTCCTGACCCGGACGGAAAACATGGACGAACTCGACGACAGCTCCGACTTCACGGGGAACGACAAGGACAGGGTCGTCGTCAAAACCGCAACCCTGGAAAGTGGTGACGCGTTTGACGACCCGCCGGTCTGGGATGCACTCAACGTCCCATACGAGATGCGAACCGGAAATCACGAGGTCGATACCGAACTCGAGGTTGCAGCCGGAGCCCGGATCGAATTCCAGGAGGAGGCGAGGCTCAGATTCCAAAGCAGCTCCCAGATCCGAATGCTGGGAGAGTCGGACAACGAAATCCTCCTCACCGGAACCGACGACGCGCGGGAGTTCGGGATCAAAGGATGGTGGTACGGCGTCTACATGGACGACGCGACGAGTCAACTCAATAGGTTCGAGCACGTCACAGTCGAGTGGGCCGGACGGAACGGACCCGGAGCGGTCGACATCGCGAGCGGCGGCACCGACGATGGATTTCTGGCACTCGAAAACTGCACGATTCGCAAGAGCTCGACCAGTGGACTCTACGCCGAGAACGCGGCATCAACCAACAGCGACGTCTGCAGCGTCAACACCTTCGAGGACAACGATGGACAGGATTGCTTCATCGACAACTGAGACGGCGACAGGGGGACCGCTCACCCCCAGGTCGAGGCGTATCGGCTTCGTTGCGCTGGTGGTCGCGCTGGTCGCACTCGCCGGCGTTGTCGTCGCCGGCAGTGCGCTGGCCGAGACGACCGCGCCCGACAGCGGCCAGTCCGCGACGCTGGACAGCTACACGGACCCGGGCACGGCCAGCCTGACGATCAACGAAACCAGCCGCACGGTCGCGGACACCGAACTCGCGCCCGGCGGTTCCACGACCGTCGAGGTGGTCGTTACAACCAAGGACTCGCTCGGATCGGCCGAGCTGTTCGAGATAGAGGAGCAGTTCTCGCCGGCGTTCGGGGACGTCGAACTCCAGAACATGGATCCCGGCGGCAGCGCCGGACCGGGCCCGAACAACGAGGAGTTCCTCGCCATCTGGAGTACGACAAACGAGACGTACACGCTGACCTACGAGGTGACGCTCCCGGCCGACGCGGAGCCGGGTGACACGTTCACCATCGACGGCACCGTCACCACTGGCGACACCTCCGAGCAGCTCCCGAGCGCGACAATCACCGCCTCCGGCGATATCCCTGACGAGACCAGTGTCAGGCTCGAACCCTCCTCGGACTCCGCCGAACCTGGCGACCAGACCACCTTCGACGTCGTCGTCGAGGGAGCCGGCAACGGTATCGGCGCCTACGACATGACCGTGACTTCGAGCGACGCCAACGTCGGCGAGATTGTCGACTACAGCCTCGCAAACGACGCCGCCACCGACAACAGCCAGATCGCTGCCGACGGCTCCAGCGTGGACCTGGACGCCGACCTCAGTAACACCCACGAGGCCGCCGCCACGGTCACCGTCGCCACCATCACGGTCGAGGCCGGCGAGGAAGGAACGAGTGACTTCGCATTCGACAGCACCGGCGTCGACGACACCGGCGGGACCAGCTACACGATCGACTCGACCGAAGGGTCGACGCTGACCGTCTCTGAGGAGCCTGATCCGAGTGAGACTGTCAGTCTCTCGCTGCAGCCGGCAGACAGCGCGGTGCAACCTGGAGCCCAACAGACGTACGAGCTCGTCGTCGAGGGGCCCGCAAACGGTATCGGGAGCTACGATGCCACGATCACGGTCGGGGACACCACCGTCGCCGAGATCACCGACGCGAGAGCGTTCCAGACGTCTGTAGGCCTGTTCGACACCACCATCGCTGCCGACGGGAGCTCCGTCCAGTTTTCAGGTCTGGTTCAGTTCGACGCTGCATCCCAGCTGACGCTTGCAGAGATCGACGTCGCTGCCGCCGACACGACAGGCGAGACGTCACTCGACCTCTCGGTTGCGGACATCGCCGACAGCAACGCCAGCTCCTACAGGGTCGAGAGTGCGACGGGCGCGACGCTGACCGTCTCCGAAGACGCCGGACCACCCCCGCTGCCGGACCAGGACAACGCGCCACAGGACCTCGACGGCGACGGTCTCTACGAGGACGTCAACGGGGACGACCAGTTCTCCATCGCGGACGTCCAGATCTTCTTCCAGAACCGCGACTCCGACGCCGTCCAGAACAACCCCGAGGCGTTCAACTTCGACGAGACCGACCCGCCTGCGGTGACGATCGGCGATGTTCAGGCGCTGTTCATCGCCTTCACCCAGAGCAGCTGAGACCCGGCCTCTGTCAGTTTTCTTTCGCTCCTGCGCTGCTGTGAATAACTGTCAGACAGCAACAACACCGACGGCTCATACTGATCCCGAAACTAATCGCAACAATCAGTATCAGTCGACGAGTGTGATCTCGTCGTCGCCGGTCGGGACGGCACAGAGGAACGCCCCCTTTTGGTCGCCCCCGTTGCGGTACCAGTGGACGACGCCGGCCGGAATGTGGAGCGCGTCGCCGGCGCTGACGGTATGCTCGGTGTCGTCGATGCCGACGACGTACTCGCCCTCGAGGACGTACTGCTCGTGTTCGATCTCGTTGGTGTGCTTCGGGACGCTGCCGCCGGGTGCGAGGGTGAACCGACGGATTGCGAGGTTCGGTGCCCCGTGGGCCTCGCCGACAAGAACACCTTTCTCCATCCCGTCGGCGGCCCCGACAGACTCGTACTCGATATCCTCGGCACGGCGGATCTGGGGCGTCGATTGCTGCTCGGACATACCCCGAGTACGTGTGCTCCCGGTTTATACTCCGGGGAGATTGTACTGATTTGTTACCGCTTGGGAGTTACAATCCGTGGGTTTCAGCCCGTGAAACCACTACTTACCGGGTGTGGGCCTGAAAACAGTCACGCACAACCCTATCAGAGCCCGTCCTGATCCTGGAGCAGCGCTCGCGCGGCGCGGCGGCCGCTGACCATGGCCCCCTGAATCGACGACCACTCGGTGAAATCGCCGGCGACGTACACGTCACCGGCTGGTGCATCGACGGCAGGGCGGTCCGTCATGAACCCCGGGGGCTGTGCCACCTGCGCGAACTGGATTCGGTCGGTCCGGCGGAGTTCGAGGTTGCCGAAGTTGTTCTCGGGATACCAGGTTGCAAGCGCCCGTCGGACCTCCGTCGCCAGTTCCTCGTCGCTCGCCTCCTGCTCGCCCAGGAACGTCGCGCTCAGCAGCTGCAGCCCGTCAGGGGCGTACTCCGGGGCAACCGCGGACATGGGCGCGACCTGGTTCGGGCGGTCGTCGGCGGCGTTGAGCACCAGGCGGCCGTCGGTGCCAAGCTGCTGGGTCGTCGGGAGCGCGAACTGCTGGGTGACGCAGCTCCGACCCGCTGTGGGGACGCCACAGCCAGTCAGGTCACCAGCGGTGGCGGGATCGGTCGCAACCACCGCCGCGTCCGCCGTTACCGACTCGCCAGGTGTCTCGACTGCCACGCCCTCCCCGTTGGACTGCACGTCTGAGACCCGTTTCCCCGTCTCGACGGTCACGCCGGCGTCCCGCCCGGACGCCGCAATCTGGTCCGGGATCGCGCTCATGCCGTCGGCCGGGACGGCGATGTCGCCGGCCGCGAGCACCTTGAACGTGTACTCGAAGACGAAGCGGGAGGTCGAGAGCGAGCGGTCGAGCGTGATGCCGCCGTAGAACGGCGCCGCGAAGTTGCGGACGAACCGCTCGGAGAACCCACGCTCGGCGAGAGACCCCGCAATGGTGGCGTCGTCGCGGTCGAACAGCGCGGCGTGGGGCGTCCGGGAGAGTTCGTACCGCAGGCGGAGCACCCTGAGCTTGTCCCACAGCGTCACCTCCCGGTTGAACACCGTCGCGGTGAGCGCACGCGGGTCACCCAGTGGGTCCGCGAGGACGCTCCGTTTGCCCGGGCGGGCGAGGACTGCGCCGGGTCTGAACCGACGCAGCGAGAGCGCATCGAGATCCAGTTCCGCGCGGACGGCGGGGTAGGCCGTGAACAGGACCTGGAACCCACGGTCGAAGGTAAATCCGCCCTCGCGGACGCTCCGGACCCGTCCCCCAACAGACTCCTCCTGCTCGAACAGCGTCACGTCTGCTCCCTCGGCTGCCAGCTTCCGGGCGGCCACCAGCCCCGCGAGGCCGCCGCCAGCGACGACGACATCGGTCATATCGGGGCAGTTGTGCGCCACGATTAAAACGGCACCGAGCGAGGGCCGAACCCCGGTTCCGCCAGTCTCAAGACGCGGGCGGTCCCAGATACACCGAGGAATGTCCTCCGGAATCCGCGCAACGATACGGTTCTCTGCTCCGGGCGAATGTCCGGTCGTGTCTGCGAGCACGGCGGCGGACGCTGCCGTCACGCAGGTCTCGACGAGCGTCGCCAGGCCCGGGGTGGCGGGCGTCACGGAGTTTCTGGCGCCGGCGGGGCTGTCGGAGACCGAGGAGATTGAGCCTGTCTTCCCGTACGGCGACAGGATCGTCTACCGGGTGCGACACGACGGTGAAGAACGCTGCCCCTGCGAGTGTCTGGGCCGGTTCGGGGTGCCGGTCCACCGGTACGAGGTGGCGGAGGGATATCTGACGGTCGTGTTCCACGCCGGCGAGTTCAACCGCCTCCAGGAGGTTGTCGCCGAACTCCGGGACCGCTACCCACCGATCGACGTACAGCAACTCCTGCGGCCGCCGCTCGACGGGTCGCCGGAGGACAGGGTCTTCGTCAACCGCGCCAGACTCACCGACAGACAGCGTCAGGTTCTCGAGCGCGCCTACGAGATGGGGTATTTCGAGCGCCCGAAGCGGGCGAATGCGACGGAGGTCGCCGAGGACCTCGGGATCGCACAGTCGACGTTCACGGAACACCTGATGACGGCACAACGCAAGCTCCTTGGGGATGTCCTGGACTGATACTACTGTCCGAAATCCGTCTCGGAAGCCTCGGCTGCACAGACCGGGCACCCGTTGTTCAGTATCGCCTCACGCATTGATTCGTTGACCGCTATCTGCTGTCCGCACTCGCTGCATGTGAACTCCTGTTTGTTCATTGCTAAACTGCCTCTCGGCCGTGCGCTGCCCGACACTGACTCTCTGCCTCGTGTAGGCTCCTTCGCTTTCAGCCCCCGAAGAGATTGTCCCAGTATATACGGGCTCATTCAAGTTTACGCGATCGACCCGGAGTGCTGTCGGTCGAGTTATCCGACTGCGAGTGATCGCTACCCCTTTATTCGCGCCAGGAGAACAACCACGTATGTACCTGCCCTCCCTGGACCGGTTCGACCTTGCCGCAGTGCTGGCGGCGCTCGGACTGCTCGCCTTCGGGTACCTCATCTACCCGATCCACCTCGTCCAGGTAGCCGTCTGGCTCACGATCTTCACTATTTCTGTTGGTTGGCTAACATTTTTTCTCTGGAAGTGGATGTACGATATCGACCTCTGACGTTGGTTTTTTCGGGGTGGCGGTGCAGCACACAGGTAAATGGGAGTTCGGCCACCCGCGAACGACACCGACGACGAACCCGACGTCGTCGAGTTCGGGATCGCCGCGCTCGATGCACGTCTCGAGGACTGTGACGTTTCCTTCCCGGCGAGTACCGCCGAATTGGAGGCAGCCCACGGTGACCTCAGCGTCTCTGTGGATCCGGCCGGGCACGAGATCACGCTCCGTGAGGCGCTTGCCGAGTGCGAGAACACCGAGTTCGATTCGCGTCGGGACATGCTCAACGCGTTACACCCGGTCTTCGAACGGAAACGCGAGAAGTACTCCGGCGGGCTGTTCGGCACGCTCCGGTCGCTCGTCCCGTTCTAAGCGTCGTCCCCGTCGCCCCCGTCGGGCTCCTCAGCGGCGGACTCCGAGCGGTCGCCCACACCCCGCCGAGTCGAGCGGTTGCCGTCCCCTCGCGGGGCCGTCTCGACAGCTTCCGGCTGCTCGCTGTCGCGCGACTCGCGGGCCGACTGCGTCCCGCCAGCAGCCGATCCCTCCCTGGCTGTGGAGGCGATAGCCCCGTCAACGCCCGTGGATTCGATCGCCTCGAGCCGTTCGTCGATGCGTTCGATCCGACGGCCCTGCCGCCGGTTGGCTGTCACGATCAGGTCAGACAGCACACCGAACATGATCAGCTGGATCCCGAACAGGAGCGACACGCCCGAGGCAAGCGCGATCACTTCGTGTGAGACGCCGCGGACGAAGTACCGATAGGCGACGAACCCTGCGAGAAACACCCCGGTGACGGCGCTGACGACGCCCAGGCTGCCGAAGTAGAAGATCGGGTTGTTGGTCCGGGCCATCTGGTAGAGCCGCAGGATGATGTTTCCGCCGTCGCGGAACGGACGGAGGTTCGTCTCCGACTCCTCGGGCCGTGGCTCGTACGTAATCGGCACCACTGCCGTCGTGACATCGTGTTTGACACACTCGACGGACATCTCCGTCTCGATACCGAATCTGTCGGCCGACAGCTGGAGCCGCTCGAAGGACCGGCGGGTGAACGCGCGGTAGCCGCTGAGGATATCCTGCATGTCCCGGCCGTGGATGAACCGGAACGCCCGGTTGATGATCCGGTTGCCGATCTTGTTGAGGCGGGTCATTGCGCCGGGCCGCATATCCGCGAACCGGTCGCCGATGACGTGGTCGACCTCGCCGGCGAGCAGCGGGTCGAGCAGCCGGTCGGCCTCCTCGGGTCGGTACGTGGAGTCGCCGTCGACCAGCAACACGTAGGGCTGGTCGATCAGCCCGACGGCCTCCCGGACCGCCTGGCCCTTGCCACTGTGGCTCTGCTGGACTACCTTGGCCCCCTCGTCGCGCGCGATCTCCTGTGTGCCATCTGTTGACCCGCCGTCGATCACGAGTATCTGCTCGAACCCCTCCGCACGGAAGCGATCGACGACCCCGCCGATCGTTTCGGCCTCGTTGTAGGTCGGGATCAGCACACAGACCACGTCGTACTCGTCCATCGTGTGCTACTAAGCCGTGTTCCCGTTAAAAGCGTGGGTGGTATC
>PXQK01000128.1 GCA_003022085.1 Halobacteriales archaeon QH_10_65_19
CGACGAGACGCCCGACGACCTCATCAACTGGATCGAGGACAATACCCCCAAGGACTACCACGGCGAGGAGCTCGCGGACGCCTACGACTTTTTGCGGAACGCCGACCGGTGGCTCGGGCGGGTCCGTGCGACACAGAACTACTCGTTTTGGCGATACGCAGCCGACAACATGACCGCGGGAGTCGCCGCCGCGCGGCGCGAGTCCAAGGGTGGCTGGACCCGGTACGGCCCGCCGAGCTACTGGTCGAAGCTCGGCCGCTCGAGGGGGACGCGGGACAGGCGAGACTACCTCGCCCGCCGGATCGCCGCGACGAACGGCGTGAGTATGAGCACCGCCCGGCGCGAGATTATGCCGTACCTCGCGACGATGACCCACCACTGCAAGAACCGCGAGCTGACGGTGGCGATGGCCGCCCGCTACGAACTGGAGGCCGAACACGTCTCCTTTGTGACCGGCAGCGGTGAGGACACCAACAAAGTACAGTCTATCGTCGAGGACGCCCGGGAACTGCGCGAAGAGCAGTCAGTCGCCGCGTCGCAGGGCGCCTTCGAGCCGAGCCCCGACCACGAGCCCTCCGAGGAGACGGCAGTCGAGGCGGACGAAGCCGCCGAGGACGAGCCAGAGGGTGCTGGGGAGGCAAACGAGGATAGCGAAGACACAGGGGGCGAAGAAGCGTGCGACGACACGGCGGCCGAAAGCAGGCCGGAGGACGACGAGCAGGCCGGCCTCTCGGAGTTCATATGATCCCTGGGAAGCGGTCAGTCGTCGGCCCTGCTAGGGCTGGCAGTGTGGGCCGGCGCGGCGTCGACGCTCGCGTTCGCCCTCCAGAACGCGACAGTTGTCGCGAACACGAGCGACCCGAAGATGAGCTGGGCCGCGGTCTGGTGGGCCATCGACGCCCAGAGACCGAAGTTGAGCACGGTGTTGGCGCCAAACAGGATCTGCACCGGAAGCATCACCATCGCAAGCGTCAGCGCGTACCGGATGTACTTGTCGTAATCGCCGCGCCAGGCGACCGCGCCCGCACCGAGGATCATGAACCCGACAACCATTGCGACCAACCGGTGGAACCACTCCACGAAGCTCGGCCACGTGGCCGGGAACAGCCCCAGCCAGCCGTCACAGAACGGCCAGCGGCCGTCGCAGGCCAGCCCGGCGCCGACCTTCCCAGTGTACACCCCGAGCAGGATCAGACCGAGCGTGCTCACCGTCGTCACCGCCAGATAGTGGCGAAACGAGAGGCGCATATCCACACTCGGTTTCGAGCGTATTTGAAACCCTTCATTCGTTCCAGCGAACGGGGAACGTCCGGGTGTATATTCATGGATGGACAGGCATCCGGTGCCCTTTTTGTTCCTGCCTCGGATCACCCGTCATGGGACTCGACGAGGATGCACTCGACTACCACCGGGAGGAACCGCCCGGCAAGATCGAAATTTCGACGACAAAACCCACGAACACACAGCGCGACCTGAGCCTCGCGTACTCCCCGGGAGTCGCCGCCCCCTGCCGGGAGATCAGTGACGACCCCGATCAGGCCTACACCTACACTGCAAAGGGAAACCTCGTCGCCGTGGTGTCGGACGGGAGCGCGACGCTGGGCCTGGGCGACATCGGTCCGGGTGCCTCCAAGCCGGTCATGGAGGGCAAGGGCGTCCTGTTCAAGCGCTTTGCCGACATCGACGTATTCGACATCGAACTCGACCATGACACAGCAGGGGAGATGATCACCTCGATCAGTGCCATGGAGCCTACCTTCGGCGGCGTCAACATCGAGGACGTCAAGGCACCGGAGTGTTTCGAGATCGAGGAACGGCTCCGCGAGGCGATGGACGTCCCCGTGTTCCACGACGACCAGCACGGAACTGCGATCATCTCCGGCGCGGCGCTGTTGAACGCGGCCGACCTCCTGGACAAAGACCTCGGGGATCTCGACATCGTCTTCTCGGGGGCCGGCGCGAGCGCCATCGCCTCGGCGCGCTTCTACGTCTCGCTGGGCGCGAGTCGGGAGCGGATCACGATGTGTGACTCGAGTGGCATCATCACCGAGGCACGCGCCGAGGCTGGCGACGTCAACCAGTTCAAACGGGAGTTCGCCCGGGAGGTCCCCGAGGGTGGCCTCGCCGACGCCATAGAGGGGGCAGACGTCTTCGTCGGGCTCTCGGTCGGCGGTATCGTCGACGGAGGGATGATCCGGTCGATGGCCGACAATCCGATCGTGTTCGCGATGGCGAACCCCGACCCTGAGATCAACTACGACGACGCGAAGGCGGCCCGGGACGACACCGTGATCGTGGCGACAGGGCGGTCGGACTACCCCAACCAGGTGAACAACGTGCTCGGGTTCCCGTTCATCTTCCGCGGAGCGCTAGACGTGCGCGCCACCGAAATCAACGAAAAAATGAAGGTCGCGGCCGCCGAGGCGCTCGCCGACCTCGCCCGCGAGGACGTGCCCGACGCGGTCGTCAAGGCGTACGGCGACGAGCCGCTCCAGTTCGGCCCCGAGTACATTATCCCGAAACCACTCGACCCCCGCGTACTGTTCGAGGTGGCGCCGGCGGTCGCACAGTCCGCCATCGAGAGCGGGTGTGCCAGGCGCGAGCTCGATCCCGGCACCCACCGCGAGCGCCTGGAGGCGCGGCTGGGCAAATCCCGCGAGATGATGCGGGTCGTCCTGAACAAGGCAAAAAGCGACCCGAAGCGGGTCGTCCTCGCAGAGGGCGACGACGAGAAGATGGTGCGGGCCGCCTACCAGCTCACAGACCAGGGGATCGCGCGGCCGGTGCTGATCGGCGGCCAGGGACAGATCTGGGAGACGATGGAGCGCCTCGGCCTGAGCTTCGATCCCGAGATCGTCGACCCCGACAGGGACAACCTCGACTCCTATGCCGACCGGCTGTACGAACTCCGCCAGCGCAAGGGCGTCACGCGCCGCGAGGCCGAGGAGATGATCCAGGACGGCAACTACCTCGGCAGCGTCATGGTGGAGATGGGTGACGCCGACGCAATGTTGACCGGGCTGATGCACCACTACCCGGAGGCGCTTCGGCCGCCGCTGCGGGTCATCGGGACCGCGGACAACGCCAACTACGCCGCCGGCGTCTACATGCTCACGTTCAAAAACCGGGTGGTCTTCTGTGCCGACGCCACGGTCAACCAGGACCCGAGTACCGACGTCCTCACCGAGGTGACGCGCCACACGGGCGAACTCGCCCGCCGGTTCAACGTCGAGCCCCGCGCAGCCCTGCTCTCGTACTCCGACTTCGGTAGCGTCGACAACGCCAGCACCCGCAAGGTACGGCGGGCAGCGAACAGGTTACGGACGGACCCCGACGTCGACTTCCCGGTCGACGGCGAGATCCAGGCCGACACCGCCGTCGTCGAGGATATACTCGGCGATTCATACGAGTTCTCGACGCTCGAGGGACCGGCGAACGTGCTGGTGTTCCCCAACCTGGAGGCCGGCAACATCGGCTACAAACTGCTCGGGCGGCTCGGCGGTGCCGAGGCCATTGGTCCGATGCTCGTCGGGATG
>PXQK01000129.1 GCA_003022085.1 Halobacteriales archaeon QH_10_65_19
ACCCCCCAATCGCTCCATGTTGGAGTGGAGGGAGTGCCTCACCATGGGACCGTGGTTGGTCGTGCAACCCGCCTATGAGGTGTCGAGTCGTGGGCCGAAACCCCAACGGGGGAAAGCCCACGACTTAGTCGTGGGTAGCATTACTAATCGTACGGTCGATCCCGGAATGACTCACAATAATCACGATCAGCCGTTCACTCGTCGCCACCAACCGCCGGGCCGCTCGTCGCCTCTCTGGCGTGTACCTCGTTTTCACGCGCGCGTCGGCGGAACTCATTGACCAGCCGGAGGCCGACCACGTACCCGACGGCGGCGGCGATCACCGCTAGGATCAGGTTGCCAACCCACAGGCGGACCAGTATGTCCGGGCCCGCCGACAGCGAGACGCCGTCGAAGGAGACGCCGGGCGCCGGGCCGAGTATGACCGTCCCGAGCGAGTAGCTCGCCCCGTACACGCCCCACTTCACCACGGGGTTCAACACCACGACCGACGCGAACATCGCGATCTTGCTCAGCCGCTCGAAGGCGGCCGCGAGGACGAAAAACGCGAGCACGCCGGTCCCCAGGGTCGGAAGCATGGTGATGAACACGCCCAGGCTGAAGCTGAACGCGACCTCACCCGGGGTGTACGCCTCGAGAAACGTTTCCACGAGCCGGTCTTTCACGCGCTTGCGGACCCGAGCGACCCGTCGACGGACCATCTACCTGTACATGGTACTCGGCTGGCTTCAATGTTCGCCGTGGATTATCAGGTGGCGGCCGACGTCGCGGTCCGTCTCCCAAAACACCTACAATCACCGACGTCGAAAGAGGGGATATGAGTGCCGTTCCGCCGGTACCGCTGTTCGTCGGCCCCGTGGAGATGCTCCTGATCGGAGCCGTCATCCTCGTGATCATCTTCGGGTCCCGGGCAACTGACGTCGCCAGGGAAGCGGGCTCGACCGTCGGGAAGGTCCGCAAATCCAGGGAAGCCGTCGAAGAGGAGATCGACGAGGTCAAAGGCGAGTTCCACGAGGGTATCGAACCAGTCAAAGAGGAGGTCGAAGCTGTCGAGGAAGAGGTCCAGGCCGTCGAAGAGGAGGCCGAAGCCGTCGAGGGAGACCTCGATCCCGGGTCGAGTTCGAGCGACATCGACCGCCCCGAGCGGAGCAAACCCGGAGAAGACGGCGACCGGCTCGGGGACTAATGACCCAGAGGGCAGACCCGAGACGGCTCCCTGCAACGCCACTCGACGGTCTCTCGGTACTGCAACGAATCACAACACGCCGGAAAGACCGATCTCCTCCACCAGCTCCCCGGCATGTCTGAACGCGTCGCCGGAGACTGTCCCCACACCGTACGAGTTCGTGACTTCTCCCTCGATGAGCCAGCCGACCAGGCCGCCGGCCAGCGACGTACCCGCGACGTCGGCGACCGCGTACGAGTCAGTCACGGAGCAACAAAAGACACACAATCAACCAGCCAAATGGCCGGCCATGGAGAAGCCAGAACCAGCCGACGACTGGCCGGGGCGTCCACTCTCGGAGGCGGAGGCCGCCGATTACCTCGGCTCGGGCGTCATCGGCGTCTGGGTGCTGGATCACGACGAGGGGGTCCGATCGGTCACCGTTCCCGACGGTGCTCCCGAAGATGCAGTTATCGATGTGGTGCTCGAAACCGAGGCGACCTTCGAGATGTTTAGCTACACCGGCGGCCAGTGGATGGACTACGGCACCCAGCACAAGGATGAAAAGGAGGCGCCGTCGATGGCCGGCACACTGGCAAGCTACCGACTACTCGCCGGCGAGTCGACACTAGAAAGTGAGTAAACGAATGACGTCCGGGTGTATGATCGTTGACAACTCGTCCGCGCGGCCGACCACCGACCCTGGGCACCGCCCGCGCTCCGTGTCCTCCGGATCGTATAATCAAACAGGAATAAAAGAAAACAGATACGACAACTTTGCGTAGTATTCACTCGGAGACAGCCCAAAATCTCGCGCGTCGGCGCCTCTAGCGCCGAACTAAACATCTCCCGTAGCTATGTATAAGGACTAGCCAAGTGAATTAATATTCATAGGCTCTCGGGATTCCGATAGCCAAGATTTACAAGAGTGAGAGAAAGAACCGAACATATGGGCACGATAGTCAAGGAACCGGGGAAAGCGAACGACGAGCTGTCGGAGTCGGAGTTCCACGATCGGTTACTGGAACTCCCGCCGAGCGCCAAGCTCATCGTGAAGGTGCTGGAGACGGATGGACCGCTCCCACAGGGGGAGCTCGCGGAGGAGTCGTTGCTTCCCGACCGGACAGTTCGCTACGCGCTGAACCGGCTGGACGAGGAGGGGCTGATCGAGTCGCGCCACAGCATCGCTGACCCGCGCAAGCAGGTGTACGCGCTCGCGCGCTGATGCCAGCCCGCATTCCCGTCGGCATAGCCCGCATTCCTGTCGACACGCCAACGCGTGCACCGGGGGGTGAGACCTGCGCATACGTCGTCGGCGAGACGGCGGCGTTGCTCGTCGATCCTGCGGCGCGGACGGGCGACCTCGACAGGGCACTCGCGGCCCGGGATCCGACACACATTGCCGTAACGCACCACCATCCCGACCACGTGGGTGGGGTCGCAGAGTACGCCAGCGAGTACGATCTCACGGTCTGGGCGCGCCGGGGTCGCGTGGACGCGTTCGCGGACGCGACAGGGGTCCAGCCAGACCGGACGTTCGGTCCGGGGGAACTCATCCCGACCTCGCCGCCGGCGACCGTGCTGGACACGCCAGGCCACGCGCCCGGACACGTGGCGTTCGCGGTGGGCGGGGAATCGGGTACAGCCCGGGAGACACTAGTGACCGGCGACGTAGCCATCGCCGACGGGAGCGTTGTCGTCGGCGCGCCGGAGGGCGACATGCGCGCGTACCTGACGTCACTCCGGCGCGTCCACGCCAGCGATCCGGCGCGGCTGCTGCCCGCTCACGGCCCCGTGATCGACGAGCCACGGGCCACGTGCCGGCGGCTGTTGACCCACCGGCTGGACCGGGAGACGCGGGTCCGTGACGCCGTTCGGTATCGCGAACTCCCCGTACACGGACCCACGGGAGGTCGCCGAGGTGGCGAACCGCCTCCAGCGCCGCGCGGTCGAGGGGAGCCGCCTGGGCATCCCGCTCCTGATACCCGTCGACGCGATCCACGGCCACGCGTACGTCGGCGGCGCGACCGTCTTCCCCCACAACCTCGGCCTGGCGGCGACGTGGGAGCCCGACCTGGCGCGGCGGATCGGGCAGGTGACCGCACGTGAGGTCCGGGCGACGGGTGCCCACCAGAACTACGGACCGACCTGCGACGTCGTACGCGACCCCCGGTGGGGGCGGACGTTCGAGACGTTCGGCGAGAGTTCGCGGCTCGTCGGGGAGATGGCGTCGGCGAAGCTCCGTGGGATCCGGGAGGACGGTCCCGGCGTGCTCGCGACGGCGAAGCACTTCCCGGCCTACGGCCGGCCCGAGCGCGGCGAGGACGCCGCGCCGGTCGACGTCTCGCCGCTGAC
>PXQK01000130.1 GCA_003022085.1 Halobacteriales archaeon QH_10_65_19
CGCAAAGGAGGTGTTCGAGTACATCTACGACCACGGCGGCAAGGGCGTCACCTACTACCGTGACGGCACCCGCAGCAAGCAGGTGCTGACGACGCGCGCCCAGAACACCGAGTTCGCCGAGATGGACGAGGCGGAGGTCGTCGCACAGATCGAGGAGCTGTTTGGCAGCATCGACGCGTTCGTCGAGAGCGAGCCGGTCCAGGAGGCGCTCGATCAGCAGGTCGAGCAGCTGCTGGGGGCCGCCGACGGCGACGAGGAGTTCACACAGAAGCGGCCACGGCCCGACGTCCTCCATGGCGTCACACAGCGCATCGAGACCGGCTACGGCAAGCTGTACGTCAACATCAACGAGGACCCCGAGGCGGACCGCCCATTCGAGCTGTTCGCAAACATCGGCAACTCCGGCGGGTTTACCGGCTCGTTCACGGAGGCGCTGGCAAAGACTATCTCCGTCGCGCTCAGAGCCGGCGTCGACCCCGAGGAGATCGCCGAGAAGCTCCAGGGTATTCGGTCGCCGAAGGTCGCCTGGGACAAGGGCGAGCAGATCCAGTCGATCCCGGACGCGATCGGCACGGCCATGCAGCGGTACCTCGACGGCGAGGTCGAGCGGGCCTACCCACAGCAACAGACCCTCGAAGAGACTGCCGAAGAGGCCGACGGAGAGGATGATCCGGAGGTCACACGGGCCGATATCGGACACGAGACCGACGGCGGCGCACTCGCGGGTGAAGCGGGCGACACACCGGACGACCAGCGGTCGATCATCGACGCCGGCGAGAGCCCGGAGTGTCCGGAGTGTGGTTCGCTGTCGCTGTACTACGCCGAGGGCTGCAAGACCTGCGAGTCCTGCGGCTGGAGCGAGTGCTGAGGGAGAGACACTACGGAGCCATGACAGACGACGGCGGCCGACCGTGCCCGCGCTGTGGAACGGCGATGATCCGCCGTCACTGCAAGTACGTCTGTCCGAACCACGGCGTCATCTACGACTGCTCGGACACGTTTTACTGACGGCGGCGGGACGGCCGTACTGTGCTCGGTGAGCACTGTGGCCAGTCATTCGGGACTCGCCGTTGCGAGGTGGTTGTACACCGGCCCGGCGAGGACGATGACGGCAAGGCCGGCTAGCGCAACGACGAGTTCGGGCTGGAGACCTGTCGAGGTGAGATCTAGCGAGCGCATCGACGCGCCGGTGAAGACGGTGACGACCGCCCACGGGATCTCCCCGACGACAGTGCCGGCGAGGAACGATCGTAGAGAGACGCCCGAGAGGCCAGCGGCGTAGGAGACCGGATCGCCAGGCACCGGCGACAGGCGGGCGGCGATCACCCCGCGGATCGCGCCGACGGTGTCGATTAGCTGCTCGCCGGTGTCGCCGATGTAGCCGAACAGGCCGAGGTCGGTCCGTGCGTACCGGCCGACGAGGAACGGCGGCAGGCCGGTCAGCCCGGCGCCGGCGAGTGCGAGCGGGATGGCGACGACCGGACCGTAGAGGTATCCCAGCGCGACCGCGACGGAGCTGACCGGCCACAGCAGGAACGGGCGGACGAGGTATAGTCCGACGAGGACGATCGCGAACAGGAGCGGGCGGGCAGCCAGCCCCTCGATCCCGGCGACGACGGCCGCCGGCGAGAAGAGCAGTGCCGCGACACCGGCGAGGGCGAGGAGGCCCGCCACTCCCACGAGTTGCCGTCCGGTCGCGCGGCTCAGGTTCATCAGTTCCAAGGCCGGGCGGCGTCATCAAACCCTTTGTGGTCCGCGTCCCTCATCGGTGATGTGACCCGGAAGGACGATACCGAAGCGGGAGTCGAGGAGGCCGTCGAACTCGGCGTGGAGTTGATCGCTCACCTCGAACACGACGACCTCTCGCTGGGCGCGGTCGTCGACCGGATCGAGACAATCACCACTGACCCCGCAATCACCCGCGAGATACTCGACACCGCCGAACTGCGCGGGGTTATCGAGCGGGAGGACGGGGTTGTCCGTCCACAAAGCGGCGCCTTCGTCAGCTTCGAGAGCGATGTGGTCCGTCGGGAGGGGGAGTTCACCTGCCGGCGGTGTGGCGCCCCGCTGTCGACCGGCCACTTCGTCAGGTTCGACGCGGCGGAACACGGACCCTTCGGCTCTTCGTGTATCCGAAAGGTCACGGGACGGGAGTCGGCTTCATCCCAGCGCTGAAGCGGGTGTCGTGTCGCGCCAGCACCACTCGCTCGGCGTCAGACGCGCGTCTGACTAAATTTGATTAGCCGTGTGTGTGAACTGATGCCATGTCAGTGCCGGGCGAGGGCACCCGACGCGCTGGCGCTGCTCGCCGATCACGCTAGCCGACGGGACGAAGTCGCATGGAAGGTCGAGTTTGCTGCCGGAGAGTTCGACGTGACTGTCTCCAGCGACGGCTGGATCACGGTTGCCTGACGAGCCTTCTCTCCTCGGCGACTACCCTGTCGCCTCGTCGACGAAGACACCGGAAACTTACTCCGTTCGTTTTCGAGCCGTTGCTGCGTCAGCCTCGCTACGCTTCGGCTTCCGCAGCGAAGACCCCCTCGTACTCGCCGCCTTCGATCCGCTGTTTGAACTCGCGGGGGTTCTCGCCCTCGATGGTGACGCCCAGCGAGACGCAGGTCCCGACGACCTCCTTCGCGGCGTTTTGCAGGTCGTAGGAGAGCAGGTCGGGGTGTTTCTGCTCTGCGATCTGCTTGATCTGGTCGACCGAGAGGTCGGCGACGAACTCCTCGTGGGGCTCGCCGCTGCCTGTCTCGAAGCCGGCCTCGTCTTTGATCAGCTCGGCGGTCGGCGGCACACCGACCTCGATCCCGAAGGAGCCGTCCTCCTCGTAGGTGATGGTGACGGGCACTTCCGTCCCGTCGAACGCCTCTGTCTGCTCGTTGATCTCCTGTACGACTCCCTGCACGTCGACCGGTGTCGGTCCGAGTTCGGGGCCCAGTGGCGGACCAGGATCGGCCTGCCCCCCCGGAACGAGTACTTCGATAGTCTCAGCCATATCTGGTAGTCCGTCGGGACAGTGTTAAACAATTCCTTTTACAACCACGCGTGCAAACAGGTCACAGCCTACCGATCCCTCCCAGTGCGTTCCAGCGCAGTCGCTCACATCCGGAGCAGAGCCGCCGACTACGCGACTGGAATACCGTTTCGCGCGAGAAAGTCGCAGACGCTTTTAATCTCGACTGGGCTCCCGATGATCCGTACCTCCTGGTCCTCGTTGCGGACCGTCACCGTGAACTCTTCTTCGAGGTCGGCATCGATGCCGGCCAGCGCGCCGCGTGGCAGCCGGATCTGCGTGCTGTCGCGCAACCGGGCTACCTCTGTCATTATCGATTATGCGTGCGCTCATCGTATTAGTGTGTCGGAATCAATCGCTTCTGTGGGAAAGAGTTGTGAACCGGGGGTCCGGTCAGGTAGTAGGAACGCTCGGAAGGTTCAAGCCGTTCCCGTGTCAAAGTGTAGCATGGCCAAGCGCGTGCTAGTACCAGTCGACGACTCCGAGCGGAGGGAGCAGGCGGTCGAACTGACATTCGACCTGCTCCCTGGCGGGACAGTCGTACTGTTGCGCGTAATCAACCCGGCAGAGGTCGGGTTCAGCTCGGAGGAGGTCCTCCCGAGTTTCTCCGAGGGGTGGTACGAGGAGGAGCGGACCCGCGCCGAGGAGGCGTTCGACGAGATTGAGGAGCTGGCTGCCGGGCACGACGTGTCGGTCGAGCGCCACATCGAGCTCGGGCGGCCGGCGGGAACGATTCTCGACGCAGTGACGGAGCTGGACGTCGACCACGTCGTGATGGGGAGCCGCGGGCGACGGGGCGTCTCGCGGATACTGCTCGGGAGCGTCGCCGAGGCAGTCGTCCGGCGGTCCGACGTGCCGGTGACTGTGGCGCGCTGATCAGAGCCCCAGGAACGACTCGGCGTTCTTCCAGAGGATCTTGCGCTGGATCTCCTCGGCGTAGTCGAGTTCTGCGAACTGCTCCAGCCAGGGTCCGGGGTCGATCATCGGGTAGTCGGTGCCGAACATCACCTTGTCTTTCAGGAGCGTCTCGGCGTAGTGTAACACCTGGTCGTCGATGTAGCGCGGCATCCACCCCGAGAGGTCCATGTAGACGTTGCCTTTCTGCTGGCAGATTGCGAGCTGTTCTTTCTCCCAGGGAAAGGCGGGGTGGGCGATCAGGATCCGCAGGTCGGGGTGACGGGCCGCGACGTCGTCGATCAGCATCGGGTCACCGTACTTGACCTGGAGGCCGCGCCCGCCGGGCGCACACGCGCCCAGCGTGGAGTTTCCTCCGTGGAACACGACCGGTACGCCCAGATCCTCGATGGTCTCGAACAGCCTCTCGTGATCGGGCGCGGAGGGGTCGAAACCCTGGGCGATCTGCTGGAACTTGAACCCCGAGAGATCGAGATCCTCGATACACCGGACTGCTTCCTCGATGCAGTCGTCCTTGTGTGGATCGACGGAGCCAAAGCCCACAAAGAAGTCGTCGTACTCGTCGCGGACCTCGGCCACGTAGTCGTTGGGGACAGGCGGGTTCCCGGTGTTCGTCTCGGCGTCCCCCCCCAGCAGGACTGCTTGCCCGACGCCTGCCACACGGTACTCCTCGATCATCTCCTCGTAGGTTGCCGTCTCCAGGTCCGCCCCGAAGCGGTCGGCAGCGTCGCGCATCATCTGGCCGCCTGCGTCGTGGAGGAACTCGCTCGTTGGCTGGTGGGCGTGCGTGTCGATCGCCTGCTCGCCGTCGAGAGCCGTCGGCAGTGGCATACCTCCAGACACGCACCCTACTGGTTTGTGTGTTCCGGGGATTCCGTCCCCACCGGAGCGGTGGGATCGCTGTGGGTTGTCGATCAGTCTCGTGAGAAATGTTAGCACGTCTTGCAGAAAGTATAATTGACTCCACCCTCTTGTCACGAGTATGCAATCGGGCCACTCTCCCGATGCTTGTGTCGCCAGCGAGCCATCACAGCGGTCTCCCTCCAGTCGCAGCCGGCCCACAGGATTCGCCTTCTTTTCCAAATTCTTCGGCAATTCGGCGTAACGCTCCGGCACGGTCGGTCTGCCGGACGCGCCACCTGACACGGACTCCGTTGCCAGCGGGTCAGTGTCCCCGACGCTGGACTGTTTCCGAACTATCCCCGGACGACTCTACCAATGACCACGCAATACGGACCAATGCCACACGAGGGTTCGAACGACGAATCGGACACCGACTACATACAGATCCTGGACGACGACGGCGGTGTGCGCCCCGGCGCGGAGGTGCCGGATATCCCCGACGCGGACCTGCTGGCGATGTACGAGACAATCGTCCTCGCGCGGCGGTTCGACCAGCGGGCGATCAGCCTCCAACGTCAGGGCCGCATCGCGACGTACGCGCCGATGACAGGCCAGGAGGGCACACAGGTCGCAACCAGTTACGCGCTGGCCGAGGACGACTGGCTGTTCCCGACCTACAGGGAACACGCCGCCAAGTACGCCCACGGGATGTCGCTCACCTCGATCCTACAGCCGCTGTACGGGCACCGCGACGGGTACGCGATCCCCGAGGACGTCAACGTCGTCCCCGAGTATATTCCCATCGCAACACAGGTGCCACAGGCAGTGGGCAAAACCTGGGGCGACATGCTGCAGGGCCGGACAGACCGCGCGGCCCTGTGTCACCTCGGCGACGGCGCAACATCCGAGGGTGACTTCCACGAGGGGTTGAACTTCGCCGGCGTCTTCGACGTCCCGACGGTGTTCGTCTGTAACAACAACCAGTACGCCATCTCGACGCCCCACGAGCGCCAGACCGCCAGCGAGACGATGGCGGAGAAGGCTCACGCCTACAATATCGAGGGTGTACGCGTCGACGGCCTCGACCCGCTGGCGGTCTACGAGGTGACCCGCCAGGCACTCCGGAAAGCTAAGAACCCGGTCGGCGACGAATGCCGGCCCACACTCGTTGAGGCCGTTCTGTACCGCTACGGCGCTCACACCACCTCCGACGACCCCTCGGTGTACCGCGACGAGGAGGAGGCGGAGCTGTGGCGCAAGCGCGATCCGGTCGACCGCCTCGGTGCGTTCCTCGAGTCGCGGGGCATCCTGACCGACGAGCGCGCGGCCGACATCGAGGAGCGCGTCGAGGAACGGATCCAGGCGGCGATCGACGAGGCCGAAGCCTACGAGACCGAACCTGACGCCGTCTTCGAGCACGTCTACGAGACGCCCCCCGAGCACCTCGAACGACAGCGGGCGAAACTGGCGGAACTGCGCGAGGAGTACGGCGACGACGCCTTCTCGGAGGTGTTGCAGTGAGCACCACGAGCGACGGCAAGACGGGGCCGCCGACCGAGACCGAGGGGGCCGACGATAGGGGGGCGGATTCGGCAGGCACGGAGGAGTTGACGCTGGTCGAGGCGGTCTGTGACGGCCTGCACACCGAGATGGCCCGCGACGACAGCGTCGTCGTGCTCGGCGAGGACGTCGGAAAGAACGGCGGTGTCTTCCGCGCGACTGAGGCGCTGTACGAGGAGTACGGCGAGGGGCGGGTCATCGACACCCCGCTGGCAGAGTCGGGGATCGTCGGCACATCGATCGGCCTCGCCCTCTCCGGGATGCGGCCCGTGGCCGAGATGCAGTTCATGGGGTTCAGCTACCCCGGCTTCGACCAGCTCGTCAGCCACGCCGCCCGTCTGCGGGCCCGGAGCCGCGGTCAGTACTCCGTCCCGATGGTCGTTCGTATGCCGTACGGCGGCGGAATAAAGGCACCCGAGCACCACTCCGAATCCAAGGAGGCGTTTTTCGTCCACGAGCCCGGCCTGAAGGTCGTCACACCGAGTACGCCCCGCGACGCGAAGGGGCTGCTGGCGGCCGCGGTCCACGACCCCGACCCGGTGATCGTCCTCGAACCGAAGCTCATCTACCGTGCGTTCCGCGAGCCCGTCCCAGAGGAGGCCTACGAGGTCCCCATCGGCGAGGCGTCGGTCCGCCGCGAGGGCGAGGACGTCTCCGTGTTCACCTGGGGGGCAATGACCCAGCCGTCGCTAATCGCTGCCGAGGAACTCGCCGAGGAGGGGATCGACGTCGAGGTGGTCGACCTGCGGAGCCTCTCGCCGCTCGATACGGAGACGATCGTCCGCTCCTTCCGGAAGACCGGCCGCGCGGCGGTCGTCCACGAGGCCCCCCGGACCGGCGGCGTCGGCGCAGAGGTCGCGGCAACGATCCAGGAGGAGGCGCTCGTCTACCAGGAGGCACCGGTCAAGCGGATCACCGGCTACGACGCCCCGATGCCGCTGCACGCCGTCGAGAACTACTACCTCCCCCAGGCCGTTCGCATCCGGGACGGCGTCCGCGAGACTGTCGAGTTCTGAGCTGTCACAACTGAACGCCAGTTTCCGGCGCAAGTGAAATGTAAACGCATCCGCTAGGGGCGGAGAACGACCGCCACATGACTGACCCGGAACCGATCCCGCTAGAAGAGTTCACAGCCGCGCTCGAATCCCTCGATAGGGCGGAGTTCGCGTCGTTCGTCGGCCAGCTCAGGGCAGTGACGGCCGACGAGGTCGACGTTGAGCCGCCGCTCGTCACTGTCCGAACGGGGGATACCCTGACTGAACTGCTGGTTGGCACTCCCGACCCCGGTTCGGAGACCGATCCCGGCGAGATCGACGGTATCGTGACGAGAGCCGAGGAGCCGCCGGACGTCGACGTCGACGCGACGAGTATCACCCCGTCGGATCTCCGGCAACGGCTGTTGTGGGGGCTCCGGGTTAACGAAGCCCAGGCGCTGTGTGAACGGGCGCTGGGGATGCCGGCGTACTCGACACGGTATGCCGTCACGCCGTCGAGTGCCGGGACGACTGCCAGCGATCCACCGCGCCAGGAGCCCGCCTCCAGCCGGACTGAGCGACCGGTGTTGCTGGTGAGTCTCGTCGCCCTCGTCGTACTCGCGGCAGGTGCCGGCGGCGTGTTCGTCATGGGGACTGGCGACTCCGTCACCGCTCTCCTCGCTGTCGACGACACCACGGACGAACCGCCCTCCGAGGTCGAACCACTGGAGGAACCCGGTGCCGTCGGCCTCGAACCGACCTGCAATCGGTCCTACCTCCATGTCGTCCAGATCCAGATGAACGCGCTGAAGTACAACAACGACACGACGAACGACGGGATCCGAACAGTCCGACAGTTCGCATCGCTACAGAACCGTCAGGCGGTGGGCAGTGTCGAGGACTACGCCCGACTGATCAAGGGCGGCTCGTACGCTCCGATGCTCTCCTACGACAGCGTCAGGTACACGCCACGGCGGATCAACGACACGGCCTGGGTCGAAGTTGTCACGTTCGAGAACGACACAGAGACCGGCCGGTACGAGTTCAGGCTGAGCACGTCGAGAACCGATACCGAACGGTACGACGGCTGCTGGATGACCGACAGTGTCCGCGTGCTTCAGGGGAGCACAGAGGGCGAACAGACAGGATGATGATGCGACACTGGTCCTCGTTAGCGATGCGAGACGCGCCGGAACTGAACCCTGACAGCGGGTCCGGAAAAAGGGCAGGCGAGGGCCGTCACACGACGAGACGCGAGTACCTGGCCGGCCTCGCGGTATCGGGAGTCGTGGGAGGGCTGGCGGGCTGTGCGGAGCTGCCGGCCTCGCAGATAACCTACGACCTCGACCAGGAGTCGTTCGATCCGGCATCGTTGTCCTACGACGAGACGTACCCCGACGACGAGGACGTCACGATGTTCCGGGGCGGGCTCCGGCGACTGGGGTACTACCCCGACGAGACCGTCCCCGGCGCGGTGTCGGTCAACTGGGAGCGCCCGGTGAACTTCCGGTGTCACAACGCCGCCAAGGCGAGCCCGCTGGTCGCGCCGGACGGTGAGACCGTCCTGATCCCCGCCGACACCGGGAAGATGCACGCCGTGACGACTGCCGGCGAGCACCTGTGGACGACAGCGACGCCGGCGACGCGCCAGGGCTTTCACGCCACGCCGGTGGTCGCCGACGGCGTCGCCTACCTCGGCGGATACGACGGCGCGAACATCGGCCAGGACGCCGGGATGTACGCCTTCGACGTCGGCACCGGCGAGGTGCTGTGGCGGACCGAACAGATGCACGGCTCGGTCGCCATCGGGTCCAGTGCCGGCTACTGGGACGGATACCTCTTTGTCATCGTCGAACACCGTCACCCGCGGAAGAAAGGCGAGCTCTGGGTGTTCGAGGCCGAGTCCGGGCAGCCGGTGTTCACCGACGACCGGATCGACGGCATGCCACACCCGACGGTCGCCATCTACCCGGAGTACGGACGCCTCCTGACCGGCTCCAACGACGGCCTGGTGTACTGCTGGGAGTTTCCCTCGCTTGAGTTTGCCTGGAGCTTCGAGACCGACGCCGAGGTGAAAGGGCCGATCGCGCTGTACGACGGCGCCGCCTTCGTCGGCTCCTGGGACACCAACTGCTACCGGCTCGACGTCGCGGACGGCAGCGAGGACTGGTCGTTCGGGACCGACGGCATCGTGATGTCAGCGCCCGCGGTCGACCCCGTGGCGGGCATCGTCTACGTCGGGAGCGACGACTGGCACATCTACGCGCTGGACGCCGGAACCGGCGAGGAGGTGTGGTCGACCGACGTCGCGGGGCGCGTGATGGGCGCGCTTACCGTCACATCCGACGCGGTGCTCGCAGGCACGACCGCCGGCGAGGTCGTCGCGCTGGAGAAAGACACCGGCGACCTCCGCTGGTTCGTCGAGACCCGCGGGCAGGCGACAAGCGCGCCGGTCCCCCACGACGGCCGTGTCTTCGCCGTCGAGCGTGCCGTGATGGCCGGCTGCTGGGACGACGACGCCGAGGATCAGGTGCAAGTACCGGGCCACGCCTACTGTCTAGTCGAGGCGGAGTGATACTGTCGGACGTGAGTACGTGGAGATTTCTAGTATGAGGACCGGTCACTCGGGCACGAGGCAGTACACGTGACCCGGTTTTTTCATGATCGCCGCCTCCTCGTCGTCGTAGTTCG
>PXQK01000131.1 GCA_003022085.1 Halobacteriales archaeon QH_10_65_19
CCGTTGCCGTTCCCGTTGCCGTTACCGTTCCCGTTGCCGTTACCGTTCCCGTTGCCGTTGCCGTTCCCACTATCGCCATCACCGAGACATCCCGCCAGCATCGTTGTTCCAGTCGTCAGCCCAGCTCCTGCCGCGAGCCGGAGGAAGTTCCGCCGGTCGCCCGATATTCCGTCACCGTCAGTTGTGTCGCCCTTCCCACTCTGATTGTCTTTCGACACCATGGGTCTAACTGATGGAGAGGATTTATAAATGTTTCGCACGCGATACGATGGTCTCTACAGTCCTGAATTCGGAGTCGGCGTTCCGTAAATATCAGGATAGTGAAATAAAGGTTGTACAAAGGGAGGTGCCTGTCCCTGCCGGAACATTCTTCATACTACCAGGTAAATGAGGAGGTGATGCGAGTACTCAAGCAATCGAGAACAGCGAGTCCTGTGACCGGTAACTGGATCGATCGATGATGAGCGGCAGAGACGAGCGGTTCGACGCACTCGACAGGACGTTCTCGTCGGAGGCGGCCCGCAAGTTCGCGGTGGAACTGACAGAGTACTACCGCGCGCCGGGAACCAGTGGGTTCCAGACCGCCATGAACAAGGTCGAAACGGCACTCCGGGACGCAGGGCTGGATGTTTCGGTGGACGAACCGACAATCGAGGATGCCTGGGAGCCCAACCGCGCGACCCTGTCAGTGGTCGAGCCGGAACAGGAACCGCTGATCGACTTCGAGAAGGCTCCGGCGTGTCTCGCCTGGTATTCCTCGTCGACTGACGGCCCCGAACAGTTCGAGGTCGTCGACGTCGGGACCGGCGAATCGCCTGCTGATTTCGAGGGAAAGAATGTCGCCGGAAACGTCGTGTACGTTCACGGCACCCAGCGCCGACCGGCCTGGTGGGAGGCCGCGAAGAACGCGGCAAAAGCAGGAGCACGCGGGGTTGTCACTGACTATATGCTCTACCAGACGCCAGGCGTCCGGGAGCCGGAACTCGTCCCCGAGGCCGCACAGCTCCTGCGGCTGCGCCCCGCGGAGGCGTTCGCTGACGAGGACATCTGGGCGTTGTCTATCCCCCACAGCTCCGCAACTGTGCTGAACGAACTCCTGGAGGACGGCTCGGTGACGGTCGAAGCGGACATCGACGTCGATGTCTTCGACGCGACGGCCCCATATCTGGAGGCGACGATTCCGGGCGATAACCCCGACGAAACCATCCTGTTCTGTGGCCACGCGTCGGGTATCGAGCCCGGTGCAAACTGCGCCGAGGGGACCGGACTGATTGTCGAACTCGCACGCGCACTCAACGACCTCGCCGACGAATACGATTTCAGGCGGACTGTCACGTTCATCGTCGGTGTTGAGGGTCCGGTTTCCGAGGAGTACCTCCAGCGGCACCCGGATGCAACAGAGGACGTAATCACCTCACTGACCTACTGCTCGACTGGGCACAAACAGTCCGAGACAGACTCCTGTCTGTTGCTCTCCGCATCGCCTGACTCCGTCCCGCACTTCACCAACGACTACCTGGCCGAACTTGCCGACCAGTCGCCCAAAGAGGCCAACTGGATCGGCAAAGAAG
This sequence comes from Halobacteriales archaeon QH_10_65_19, assembly GCA_003022085.1. The sequence goes on from PXQK01000131.1 coordinate 1,572, forward strand.
GGGGACAGGAGTTGCCGCTGCTGAGCCTTGCACAGCACTACTACACGCCCTGGAGCGACAACGGCCGGTTCGCGCAGTACGACATCCCGGCCCCTCTGTTCATGTCCTGGCCCGACAGGTGCTTCCACAGCCAGTTGCTCACTGCCGACGTCATCGATCCCGCCCCACTCAGGCGGTCGGCACTCATCTCCGGTGTCGCCGCACTGGAGCTCGCGGTTGCGACGGAAAACGAGGCGGCAGGCATCGCCCGCGCTGTCGCGGGCCGGTCGCTCCAGCGGTTACAGAGCCTCGGTGCAGACTACGCGGGGAACGGCACCATCAGGGCCCGCCGGCACGTGGACTTTGTCGAGAAGCGCGACCTCGAAGCCCTCGCCTCGGTGACCGACCTGTCAGCGGACGCCGCCGACACTGTCGACGAACTACGAGCCCAGATCGAGAAGACTGCCAAGCAGGTGCGCACGTCGCTTGATGCACCGACGGAGACGAAGCGCGACGGGGTTGCCGACCTGGTGCCGATCCGGACGACCGATGACCTCGTCTCGCGGTGGGTCGGGCTAGAGTACGACGACCTCCTGTCGATCGCCGACCAGCTGGCGGAAGCCGACGACGAGGCGGGATGGCGGTCCCTCAGAGTCGTCTCTGACGAAGCCTGGAACTTCGTCGACGGCGAACGGACTGTCGGCGACATAGCGGACGCAGTCGGCTTCGAGTTCGACCTCAGAGTCGAGCCCGAGCCGGTCTACCGGATCCTGTCCGGCCACGAGGACGGCGGTAACCTCCGGTTCGAGTAGGTCGGGGACAGCAGCACCGACATCGACTTCTGTCCCGTTTGGCCGCTTCGAACAGGAACTCTGACTACTGTGCGTACGCCAGGATCATCTCCGCGTGAGAGAGCTCACAGTCCATGAGTCCGCCCACGGTGTCGTTGCCATCCACGACGAAGAACTCGTCACTGCCGGACGCGTTCGCGCCGTATCCGAGGCCGACACCGTAGAGAACAGGAACGTCGAAGCGACTGCCGAAGACAGCCCACGGGACCCCCCCAGCGGAGAAGGGCCACAGGGTCAGGTTACAGCCGTGGTCGGAGATGACGGTCCGGACAGCCCGGACGAGCTCCGCGTCGGGGTCGGTCTTGCACCACGTGTGTTTCCCGGAGACGTCCAGCTCGACGTCACCGAACCCGTGGTCGTCGAGGTGATCCCGGAGCTGCTGGTGGACTGTATCCGGATCGTAACCGCGTGGCATCCGCAGGTCGAACGTGGCGTGTGCATCGCCCGGGAGCACGAACGGCTTGGTTCCGGTATCTGGGCCGAGATATCCCGTGTTGATCCCCTGGACGTTGAACGACTCGGGGCTGTAGAAGTGCTGTACGAACGCCTCGACAACGTCCTCGTGGAGGTCGTCGGTGAGGGTCTCGATCTCGCCGTCTCCCCGCGAGAGCCCGGGAAGGTGCCTCCACAGCTCCTCGCGCGGGGTCTCGGTCTGCCCGTCGAGCGTGTCGACGAACTCCCTGATCTCCGCGCGCTCCTCGTCGGTGGGCGGTTCGTACTGGTCGTAGTACCCGTCGATGTCGACGTGTGTGCCGTGCTCCGAGGTCAGCGAGGAGAGCACGTCGACCATCCGCCAGGCGGGGCTGTCTACGGTGGCGTTGCTCATCGCGTGGACGTCGCCGCCCTGTGGTCCCCTGCCCCACTCGCTGCCGGAGACGTCGAGGGTGAAGTACAGTGCCGACTTGTAGCCCAGCGAGCCGGTGACGTTGCCGTCGGCACCCTGCCCTGCGAGTGGACAGAAACAGGCGTCCGCCTCGGCGATGCGGTTCTCGTATCGGTCGACCATCTCGTAGTAGTGTGGGCTCCCGTTGATCTCTTCGGCTTCGAGCAGGAACATGACGTTGACGGGCAGTTCGCCGAGCGCGTCCACCATCGCGTCGAGCGCGTTCAGCCAGGCGACGAACGCCCCCTTCACTTTGAGGGCACCCCGGCCGTAGATGACACGTCCGAACTCGTCGGTGTCGACCAGCTCCCCCCCGAACGGGTCGTGGCTCCAGTCGTCCGGAGTGACCGGTCTGGTGTCAAGCATCCCGTAGTTGATCAACGTCTTTTCCGCCCCTGCGTCGTAGTAGCCCCAGACACCGGGTGCGCCCTCGGTTTCGACCAGCGTCGCCTCGTCACAACCCAGGTCTGTCAGATACTCGACAGCGAGTTCCGCCACGCCCCGTAGCCCCTTCTGCTCGACGCTCACGCTCGGCTGCTGTACCGCGCGCTGGATTCTGTCGATGTGTGTGTCGAGGCTGGATTCGATCGACTCCCGAATCGCGGCACTATTTCTGTCTGACATTGACTGCCAGTTGCGCGGCCGACGGTAAAACGGTTTCTACAGGCGGCTCCCAGTGCCACAGCTCGTGTACCCCCCGTCGTAGGTGAGTTTGCCGTAGATTTCGTCGCCGATGACGGTCACGTCGTCGTCGACTGCAGCCGTCAGATCGCCCATGGCTGGCTCGAGCTGGAAGTCGTAGGACACCCAGGCAGAGTCGACGAGAACGACCTCGTCACCTGGATCCACGAGCGCCTGCACGGCCTCGAAAATCGCCTGCTTCGCCCCCGGTGTGACAGTGACGTTGTCGGCACTGTGGGACAGCCCCCGCTCGTGAAGCGTCTCGGCGACCGCCTCTCGGAGCGCCGGGATACCGTCGGAGGGTGGTCGGTCCGTTAGAAGTTCCAGTACATACGACTGTGGTTTCCGGCTACGGGGAAAAAGGTGGTGTCGGTGGTCCGTCTCAACTGCTGTACAGTGTCCCGTACTTGTCCGCGATGTAGTCCAGGAAGTGGTCCGCGGTGATCTCGTCGCCTGTTGCCCGTCGGACCAGTTCCTGTGTTCTGTACCGCTGTCCGTGCTGGTGGATGTGCTCCTGCATCCACCGGCGGAGCGGATCGAACTCGCCACGACGGATCTGCTCTTCGAGGGCCAGGTCGTCGGCTGCCCCAGCCCAGACCTGCGCGGCGAGCACGCCGTGTCCCAGCGTGTAGTTGAGGAACCCGGGGACGTCGCCGGACCAGTGGGGATCCTGGAGCGGGCCGGCACTGACAGTCTCCGGCGTGACTCCGAGGTACCGTTCGTACTTTTCGTTCCACACGTCGGGGACCTCGCTGACGGCCAGTTCGCCGGCGATCAGCGCCTGTTCGATCTCCGTCCGCACGATGATGTGCATGTGATACGTCAACTCGTCCGCGGCCGTCCGGATGACGTTCGCCTCGTTGACCTGGTTGACCGCCTCGTACGCCTCCTGTGGGGTGACGTCACCGAGCTGGGGGAACCGCTCGCGGAAGATGGGCAACACGAACTCCCAGAACGGCTTCGAGCGGCCGACGTGGTTCTCCCAGACGCCGGACTGCGATCCGTGGACTGTCAGACCGCGGGAACGACCGAGTGGCGTGCCGTACTGCTCGGCCGGGAGTCCGTGGTGGTACGTGGTGTGGCCGAACTCGTGCATCGTTGCAGTGAAGCCGCTCGTCGGGTCGCTCTCGTCGAAACGGGTCGTGAGACGCACGTCGTAGGGGTTCCCGTAGGAGAACGGGTGCGGGGCAGTGTCGAACCGGGTACGGTCCCAGTCCAGCCCCAGTTCGTCCAGCACGTCCTCGAAGACCTCTCTCTGCGTCCCCGCGGCGTAGGGCCCCCTCGAACTGAACGCGTCGGTCGCGAGCGACGCGTCGCTCCCGCGGACGTCTGAAATGAGGTCCGGAAGCGTCGATCTGAGCCGGTCGAACACCCGGTTCACTGTCGACAGTTCGATGTACGGCTGCGACGTGTACCCGAGTTTGTTCTTCCAGAGGACTTCGTAGGGGTCGCCGTCCGGGTCGACGTGTTCGGCCCACTGCCGACGGAGCGTGATGTGCTCCTCGAACAGCGGGGCGAAGGCGCTCCAGTCGTCGTTCGCTTTCGCGGTCTTCCAGGCCTCGTGAGCGCGTGCGGTCACGTCCGCGAGGTCGCTGTGGAGCTCGTCCGGCACGGCACTGGCCACCTCGTACTCCCGGCGCATCTCCCGGACGACAGCCCGCTTGTCGCCGCGCAACTGCCCGTCGTCGACCCGCGAGAGCGCCGTTCCGAGGGCACCGGCCCCACGGAGGTCGTGCATCGTCTTCGAGATGGTCTCCCGCTGACGGGACCGTGCAGTCGTGCCGACTGGCGGCATCATCACGTCCGAGTCCCACCGGAGCAGGTGGTCTGTCTGTTCGAGATTGTGTAGCCGTCTGGCGTGCTCTATCACTGTCTCGTAGGGTGTACGCTGGCTCACGGTTCTGTAGTTTCGCCACCGGCACATAAAACCGGGGGCCGGTCGGGGCTAACGGCCCGAAAGAGGCGTCACTCGATGATACCGACAGCGCGGACGGGAGAGCCGGTGCCGTTGCGGATTTTGAGCGGGAACCCCGAGAACGTGTACCGCATCCCCGCGACCGACGCGAGGTTGGCGAGATTCTCGTAGACAACGATCTCTTCGCGCGACGCGAGGGAGTGGACGGGGAAGTTGTAGTCCGGATAGATGTTGGCCGGGTGGTCGACGCTGATCGCGTCGATACCGATGCCTTTGGCCCCGCTCTCGACCAGCCACGCCGCTGCGTCCTCGGCGAGGCCGACGAACTTCGAGTTGTACCGGTGTTTTTTCTCTCTGTCCGTCGTCGAGTAGTTCTCCGCCCTGTTCCCCGTTTCGAGTGTGAGGATGTCGCCGTCGCGGATCTCGAGGTCGTGCTCGTCGAGGTCCGCACGAATATCCTCGACCGTGATCGGGTCGGGGTACGTGACGTGGGAGACGTCAACGCCGACAGCGTCGCCGTGGAACCACTCCAGGGGCATCTCGTCGATAGAGAGCTCCGAAGTCGGGTCGAGGTGGTCGATCGAGTCGACGTGTGTCGGACCGTGTTCGCTCACGATCATCGTCCTGTTCATCGGCTGCTCCTCTTTGTACCCCTCGCGTTCCGCCCGGAGGTGTCTTCGGACGTACTCTGTCTCGCTGTCGACGCCTTTCTCCTCGAGCTCTTTTTTGACTTGGAACCCGCGCTCCTCGTGTGTCAGATTGGTGAACAGCCGCGTCTCGTCCGCCGAGCCAGCCATCGGCTGGTCCTCCTCGATGTGACCGGAGAGGTCGATGCGCTCTACCATGATACGAGTAGGTAGTCGGCAGAAACCCTCTTAACTCTTGACCTCCACTCGATGGTGACTGTTGTGAGTCGGTACGGGATCGACCGCTGCGGTCGACCCGGGAAACAGTCACTATGAGACACCGTCAGCCCCGTCACGCGGGGAAGATGTCTTCGGGAACGTGTGAGGAGACAGTCCAGTTCGGACGGTCGACGACCTCGTTGATCTTCAGGTCGGCGGCGACCGACGTGAGGATGTATGCGTCGTGGGCCGACAACCCCTGTTCGTTCTGGAGGTGTTCGACCATCGACAGAGTCGCCTTGCGCGTTGCCTCCATCAGGTCGTTGCTGATCCCCGTTGTGGCGTACGTGGGGACGTCACCGCGGGAGGCACTGCCGGACGGCATCCGGTACTGGGGCTGGGAGATGTCACGATCCGAAACAACGCCGACGCGAACGTCGAGCGACAGCGGCGTCTCGATGGCCCCGCCACAGATTTCGCCGTCGCCCTGTGCTGCGTGGCCGTCGCCGATGCTCAGCAGCGCACCCTCGACCTCGACGGGGAGATACAGCGTTGTTCCCGCGGTGAGGTGTTTGGTGTCCATGTTCCCGCCGGCGTCGTGCGGTGGTCCCATGTCCCGTCCCGTCTCGTCTACGGGTGCGAGACCGATCGTTCCCGGAAACGGATCCAGGGGAACCTCGATACCGTCGACGAACTCCCCGACGCCGTCTCCGAGTCGCCAGTAGTGGAGCCCCCACTCCTCGAACTCCTCGTACAGCAGCCCGAACTCGTCCTCCCGGGGGCGGAACGTCGTCCAGCCCCAGTCGTCGTGCTCTGCGTCCAGAATCTCGACGGCAAGCACGTCACCGGGGCGCGCCCCCTCGACCGCGACCGGCCCGGTTATCGGCATTCCCCCCTCGCGCTGTGCGAGTGCGTCGGGGACCTCTTGGGCGGTGGTGTCCTCGTCGATGAGACCGTCCCAGGCATCCCGGCACCTGAAGGAGACGGTGTCACCCGACTCGACGTCTGCAACCGGCTCGATTGTCCGGTCCCACTCGGAGTGAACGTTGTCGTCGGTCGCGGGAATCGAACGGTCGACCGTGTATTCCGTCATGACCATCTGTACGATGAATCGACTGTTATAGCTTGGCATGCGCGCCGAGGACAGAGCTGTCAATCCACGGAGATTCTTGCGAACGTCTCTCCGCCGTGGGCTCGATCCCTCACCCTCGGCCAGGTCACTTGGAGCGGTCGAAGTCCGGGTCTTTGACCCACTCCGCACTGGTAACGGCATCGAGCAGTGGTCTCGGCAAGGCGTCGGCGACAGTGCTGGCCAGAGCAAACGTCGTCATCAACGGTCGAGACGACCGTCTCCGAGTTCGGAGGACTCGACCACCTCGTCACGTCCGCCGGCGGGTCCACCAAATCGACTCTGTGACAGTCACGCACGACCCTCGTCGCGTCACGGACTCCGTTTAGGGGGAGTCAGTTTTCGGTAACCTTTGCCGACGGAACGGGCTTGTCGGCGGCCGGGTCGTTCACCTGGTTTCGAAACTCCGTCTCCACGCCGCCGTCGAGCTGTTCGACGTTGTGAGCGACGATATCGGCCAGGCGGTCCCAGTGTTTCGGTGTGTGACCGCCGACGTGTGGCGTGATGAGGACGTTCCCCATCTGCCAGAGCGGGCTGTCGGCGGGGAGTGGTTCCGGGTCGGTGACGTCGAGTGCGGCGCCGTTGATGTCGTTTTTCTGCAGGGCGGAGACCAGCGCGTCCGTGTCGACGACACTGCCTCGACAGACGTTGATGACGTACGCGCTCGGTGGGAGGGTGTTGAGTTCGGCCTTACCGACCAGCTTCCGGGTCGTCTCGGACAACGGTGTCGACAGTACGAGGTAATCCGTCTCCGCAAACGCACGGTGGACGCTGTCCTTGTCGAGGCCGTATACCTCGTCAGTTGGGCCGCCTTTTTCCGGTGTGTACCGGATGCCGATCGTCCTGACGTCCATCCCGTCGAGGCGGCCGACGAACTCGGTGCCGATTGCGCCCAGTCCGACAACCGTCACGGTGCTTCCCTTCAGTTCGCCGGGCTGATAGTGGCGCCACTCGTGATGCCTGTTACGCTGCCATCCCGTGTGGAGCTGCCGGGCGAACATGAGACAGTAGCCGAGTGCTTGCTCGGCGATTCCCGGTGCGTGGATGCCAGCAGCGTTGGACACGACGACGCCCCGCCCCGTCAGCTCCTCCATCGGGAGGTGATTGTACCCTGACGATGCGGCCACGAACAGCTCGAGTTCCTCCGCGTGTCCGAGAAGGTCGGAATCCATCGTCACCCCGGTTGCGACGGGCGCGTTCTGGATCAACTCCCGTTCTTTTTTCGGTGTATCCGCGTGGACGACGGTGTGGTTCGGCAGTTTCTCCTGGAGGACCTCGGTGTACGACCGGGTCGATAGCCCCTCCGTCTTTTTTCGTAATACAACCACGTCCGGATCTACTTTGCTCATAGCATCCTCGCAGCATTGAATGGGCAGCTTCTGGTCATAGATTACTCGGTTGGTTGAGTTGGGATGTCGTGTGTATTAATATCTTTGATTGCTCTGTGTCATATTAGGGCGAGGGCCGGGGCCGGCTCCCAGAGAAGCGGCCGTACAGTCGGCCACGCACCCGGTCACAGCAGTCAGTGTGCGCCCCGGAGGGCCTACACAGTCACGCACGACCCTACGAGAACACACAGAGGAGTATATTTATCTGGGGACCCCGTGAACTCGGGGTATGCGATTGGACGGACTGTCAGCAGTCGTCACCGGCGGTGCAGCAGGTATTGGACGGGGTATCGCGGTTCAACTCGCCGAAGAAGGGGCGGATGTCGCGGTGGCGGACCTCCGGGAGGAGCCGCTGATGGATTTCGAGCAGACACCGACTCACGAACGTATCGCGGAGATGGGACAGACGAGCTGTTTCATCGAGACTGACGTCTCCAACGAGGTCGAGGCCGAAGCGATGGTACAGACGGCGGCGGAGAGTCTCGGGGGGGTCGACATCCTCGTCAACAACGCAGGCACAAACAGGGAGGGATCGGTCGAACACCAGTCCTACGAGGACTGGCGCGAGGTGTTCTCGGTCAACCTCGACGGGGTCTTCCTCTGCTCGAAGTACATCCCGCACCTCCGGGAGAGCGACCACTCCCGAATCATCAACATCTCGTCGCAGGTCGCGTTCGTCGCCTGGCCGCGAAACGCCGCCTACGACGCCTCGAAAGCCGCGGTGTCACACCTCACCAGGCAGATGGCCGTGGACCTCTCGCCGGACGACATCACCGTGAATGCCATCTGTCCTGGCCCGATCAAGACCAAGAAGATGAAAGAGTCGCTCGCGGAGTTCGAGATACGGAACCGATACGACGAGAAGACGCTCACGTCGTTCGTCGGCGAGCCGGAGGACATCGGCAGAGCAGCCGTCTACCTGGCTAGCGACGCGGGCCGGTACGTGAATGGACACAACCTCGTCGTCGATGGCGGCTGGCTGGCAGGCGATTTTTTCGGCTGACGGACCGGAACTCCACTCGGGACGCTCCCGGTGCTCCACGCGGACCGTCGTAGCCCTCCCAACCGGCCTCTCTCACTCCCAGACGGTGCCAAACAGCTCCAGGAGGTTGTCCCGCATGATCTGCTGGATCTCTGTGTCGGAGTACCCCCGTTCGACCAGTCCGCGGACGAGATTGTCCAGTTCAGTGTACCGGGACAACCCCTCCGGGTACGGATCCATCCTGTCGGTCGGCCCATCGCCGTACACCTCGGGGTGTGTTTTCCGCCACGTTGCGAGGTTCGATCCCGGGGAGATCGATCCCTCGTCGAGCGTTCGGTCGCTCATATCCCCGCCGAACGCGACGCTGTCGACGCCGCCGACCTCGACCGCGTGGTCGATGTGGTCGAGAACGTCGTGGACCGTGGCGGGCAACACCTCGTGACTCTGTGGATCCCGCTTGACAACGGGTGGAAACGGCGTGATACAGTTCACGCCGCCGCTGTCGGCCACCGCCGCAAGCTGCGCGTCGGTCTTTGCCCGCCCCTGTGAGCGCGCAAGCGTACGACAGCCGATGTGTGACTGAACTACTGGGCCGGTCGAATGCTCGACGACGTCCATCGTCGTGGCGTCGTTGCAGTGGGCGGTGTCCAGCAGAATTCCCCGGTCGTTACACAGCGCTACCGCCTCCCGGCCCAGCATTGTCAGCCCGCCGGGGCGCTGCTCACAACAGCCATCACCAAGCGTGTTACCCCGGTTGTACGTGAGGTCGACGATCCGAACGCCGAGGTCGTCGATTACCCGCAGCCTGTCGAGGTCGTCGCCGATCCAGTTCGCACCCTGGAAGCCGAGGATGATCCCCGTTCGTCCCGACTCTGTGGCGGTTTCTATGTCCTTGACCGACTCGACCAGCAGATAGTTGTCCCGGCTGTCCCGGACCCTGTCACGGATCTCGACGACACCGGCGGTCGTTTCCTCGAAGTCGAACGACGGCCCGCCAACTGTCAGGTTACCGGCGACCACCCCCGCGTTCGGGAGGCGGTCCCGGTAATCGGGATCATCGAGGTAGTAC
>PXQK01000132.1:0-599 GCA_003022085.1 Halobacteriales archaeon QH_10_65_19
GTCGACTACAACGGGAATACCGCGGACTGGCCCAGCTGGTTTAGCCGACATCTGACCTGGTACACTGACGACTGGTTCGGGATATCCGCGGAGTTTCGGGACGCTAGCGACGGGGAAGATATCACGAGACTCAACGAGTGGATACCGCTGGATGAGAACCTGTTTCGGGATCTCTTCCCGGGGTGCCGCACCGGGCCGTACGTCTCCCAGCACCTGTTACACGACGTCCCGATGGGCGGACAGACGCTCGACATTCGCATCCGCCCGATTGACGAGGGGCCGTTCGGGACCGACTACACCGCCCACAAGGAGATCGTCCGCTCGGACGTGTCTGGGGCCGAACCCGGGCACAGTGACACACCCTCGGTCCAACGGGGTGACAAGCGCTATGCACACACCGGGTTGGACCTCGCGAGTCACGTCAGGGACGATCCCTCCTATCACCACTACCTGCTCGCGGCCTGGCACCAAAAGTGGCACGTCCACCGGCGGCTCCGTCCGAAGCGGCCCTCGGTTACCCCTGGAACAGGCTGGAGTGGGTCGGCGCGACCGACGACGAAGCGGTCGCGTCGGTATCGGCGGCGGTGTCGGTGACGGCT
>PXQK01000132.1:707-4125 GCA_003022085.1 Halobacteriales archaeon QH_10_65_19
CGTCTCGTGCATCGCTTCGGTGAGCGACTCGGCCTGGTCAGTCGTGAAGTGCCAGTCGGCGGTAAACGACATCACAAGCGCCTCACCCTCGAAGGCAGCGAGCGCGGCGGCGTCGCTGTCGAACCCCTGCGAGAGGTCGTAGTTGTCCATTGCCTGCGTGAGATACAGGTAGGCGTTCGCGTCGAACCGTTCGACGAACTTCGACGCCTGGTAGTCCAAGTAGGACTCGACGTCGCGGTAGGGGAAGAAGTCGGCGGCCGGGTCCAGCGGGTACGAGCGGACGGCGTCGCGGCCGGCGGCGCGGCGGCCGAACTTCCGCTCCATCGATGACTTCGAGAGGTACATCATGTGGCCGACCTGGCGGGCGATCCCCAGCCCCTCGTCGGGGTGATCGTCGCCGTAGTAGTCGCCGTCCCTCCAGTTGGGGTCGGTCATAATGGCCCGGCGTGCGATGGCGTCGAGCGCAAGACACTGCGGATCGAGGCGGGCGGCGGCGGCGATCGGGATGATCTTTTCGACGTGATCGGGGTGGCGTTTCGCCCACTCGAGGACGTTCATCCCGCCGACGCTGCCCCCGACGACCGCGTGCAGGTGCGGGATCCCGAGTTCGTCGAGCAACCTCCGCTGGCAGGCCGTCCAGTCGGCCACGGTCACCGCCGGGAAGTCGGTACCGTAGGGCTCGCCGGTTTCCGGGTTGATCGACGCCGGGCCGGTCGTGCCGTAACAGGAGCCCGGGACGTTCGCACAGACGACGAAGTATTCGGTGGTGTCGATAGCCTTTCCCGGGCCGACGATGTTGTCCCACCAGGCGTGGGCCTGACCGGCAGTCGATTCCGCGGCGCCCTCGTCGGTTCCGCCGCCGCTCCCCTCGCCGCTGGTCGCGCCGCCGACGGTCCGCGGCCCGCCGGCGACGTTCGCGCTGCCGGTGAGGGCATGACAGACGAGGACGGCGTTGTCGCCAGTGAACTCGCCGTAGGTCTCGTAGGTGACACGGAGCTCGGGTATCGACTCGCCGCACTCGAACTCGAACCGACCCAGCGACACCGTCTCCCGCGTGGCCTGTGGCCCTGTCATCGTTGTTCTGCCTGTGTTATTGTCCGGTCGAGGTCCGCGACGATATCCGTCACGTCCTCGATGCCAACCGAGAGGCGAAGCAGATCCGGCGTCACGCCCGACGCCCGCTGCTCTTCGGCGTCCAGCTGTGCGTGGGTCGTGCTCGCAGGGTGGATCACGAGGGTCTTTGCATCCCCGACGTTCGCGAGAAACTGTGCGAGCTCGGTCTCCTCGCAGAACGTCACGCCCGCGTCGTAGCCGCCTTCGAGACCGAACGTGATGACGCCGCCGAACCCGTCGACTGTTCCCGTCCTCCCGGCGAACTCGTCGGCGGTTCCCGTCGCTCTGTCACCCTGTTCCGTTCCGTCGTCCGCCCCGTCGCCACACAGATACCGCCGTGCCGTCTCGTGTGTCTCGTGAGACTCCAGGCCGGGGTAGTTCACCCACGCGACGTCCGGGTGATCCCCGAGATGCCGCGCGACGTGGAGGGCGTTTTCGCAGTGGCGTTCCATCCGCAAGGATAGCGTCTCGAGACCCTGCATAGTCGTCCACGCGTCGAAGGGCTTCTGGCCGTCGCCGAGCGACCGCACCGCGCGCTGGCGGGCCGCGACCGCAAACGCCCTGTCTCCGAACGCTCGGGCAAAGTTTGTGCCTTTGAAGGCAGGGTTTTCGGCACCGAGTTCCGGGTACTTGTCGGGGTACTCCTCCCAGAGGAACGAGCCGCCGTCGACGAGGACACCGCCGACGGTCGTTCCGGAGCCGTGAATCCACTTGGTGGTCGACTCCCAGACGATGTCGGCCCCGTGTTCCAGCGGCCGGCACAGCGCCGGCGTCGCGAACGTGTTGTCGACGAACAGCGGCGTGCCGTTGTCGTGTGCGACCGCCGCGATGGCTTCGAGATCCGGCGTCACCAGCGCCGGGTTGCCGATCGTTTCGCAGTGGACGTACGCAGTGTGCTCGTCGATCGCCGCCTCGTAGGCTGCGGGGTCGAGAGTGTCAACGAAGCGCGGCTCGACTCCCCGCCGGGTCGCCATGTTCGAGAGATACGAGTGGGTCCCGCCGTAGATCGACGACGCCGAGACGACGTTGTCCCCGTTCGACGCCAGAACCGAGGTCGCGGCGTCCAGCGCGGCCATCCCCGACCCGGTCGCTACCGCGGCGGTGCCTGATTCGAGGCTCGCGAGACGGCGTTCCAGCACCGACACTGTCGGGTTGTCGAACCGCGAGTAGATGTTCCCCTCGGCATCCAGGTCGTACAGGTCACCCGCCCGCTCGGCATCGTCGAAGACGTACGAGGTCGTCTGGTAGATCGGTGGGGCTCGCGCCCCTGTCCCCGGGTCTGGCTCCTCCTGTCCGGCGTGGACGCAGCGTGTGCCGAACCCACGGCTGTCGCGTGTTCCGTCTTTCATGTTTGTTACTCATATATCCTCATAGATTTATAACCACGAGTAACGGCAAAACTCGCGGTCCGGGCCGACCCCGGTTCCGGGTTCGCCGGGGCTACTCCTCCCTGGTGAACGCGTCCCGCAGCGCGACCGTCTGTCGCAGCTGGGAGCTAAACGGGAAGTTTTCCGCAGTCCGCCGGGCCACCACAGTCAGCCGGGCGATGTAGGAACTCAGGATAAGAAAGGGCGTAAACCCCGCAACGAAGATGACCGGCACGAGAACGGCGACGGCGGACCGCGGAACCACGGGCGTTGCATCGGGGGCAGTGTACAGCAGCATCGTGAGCATCGCCGTGACCTGTACCGGCAGCCCCACGTACAGCAGGTACCGGGCGAGTTCGGACACTTCGGCCTCGATGAACGTCGCTTCGAACAGCCGGTTTGCGACGACGATGTGTTCGAGCGTCCCGGCCAGCCGGCCGAGCTGGTCGGTGGTCCGGTCGGTGAACTCGTCGGAGTACTCTCGCTGCAGGTACCACGCCCGGTGGATGTGGTTCTCGTAGTTCGTGTTCAGCGAGACGAATAGCGCGTGTTTCATCCCGCTTGCGGGGTGTTCCAACAGCCCGACGATGTGGTCTGTGTGTGACTGCAACCCCTCGACGAGTTCCGTGAGTTCCTCGCGCGTCCGACGGGTTCGCCCCTCCGACGTCATCCCCTCGAGTTCAGCGAGGTCGGCGGTGGCGCTCTCGAAGAGAACCAGAAAGAAGGCGTCGGGTTTGACCGGCAACACCGGCTGGCCGACGGTCTCGCCGACGTCCTCGCGGTAGTCGATTGTCTCCCGCACCCTGGATCTGATCTCGCCGGGCGATTCGAGCCGCCGGCTGAGGATGAACTGCCCCAGCGAGGTGACGATGGCGATGAGTGTGAAGTTGGCGGCGATAAGCGCAAACAGGAGAAACAGTACCGGTGTCTCCTCGACG
>PXQK01000133.1 GCA_003022085.1 Halobacteriales archaeon QH_10_65_19
CACCTACAACAAGACCTGCGAGCCGAACCTCTCTGACATCTCGGTGCAGTCGATCGAACCGGTGTACCTCCCCGACGTTCGCCAAACGACCGACCTCGGAGAGTATATCGCGAGCTGCCGGAGCGCGGCGAGTTCTCCGTCCCCAGTCTGAGTGCTCACGTTTCCGTCCTCGTCGTTCGACCAGAGGACGATGAACGTCCGCTCGTCCACGCCGTGGTCCGTCTCGTTCTCCGGATGCGCGAGCGCGGGAGCGACGGCTACCGTCCCGACGAGCACAACTGCGACCACGACGACAGCGGTAGCTTGCCGGTCAGAATCCACAACTCGACCCTCCGGCGACGACGTTGTTCAGGAGGAACGCGACGATCTGGGTGCCCAGCGGCGCGACGATGACACCCCAGAGCAGGCCCTGGTTGCGGATGCTCTTCATCTCCTTTTTCCAGTCCGACCGGCGGACGAACGGGATCGCGGCGGAGGGGTTCCGGCAATCGCGGTGGCTGTCGCTCCGGGAGTGGATCGTCGGGTCCAACCAGGTCCGGCTGGACGTCACAGGAGCAAGCTTGACGTTCGCTCGCGACGAGGGTGCTGATAGGCACCAACATGACAGGCTCACTACAATGCGGGCAGTGGCCCGTCATGCCCGATACCTCCGGCTATCGTGTGTCGATTTCTCCCTGAATGAATCCTCTTTATAATGGGATTATATAACAAAAGGTACAAGCCAGGGGCCGGATTTGAACCGGCGATGATCCGCTCTGCAGGCGGACGCGTTAGGCCGGACTCTGCCACCCTGGCACGTTCTCATGTTTCCCGCTGGATCGCTTAAGCCCATCGGAGTCACTCGGTAGGCAACAGTGCCGACCGGAGCGCCTCGTTCATCGCCTCGACCGGCGCCTCGCGGTCGGTCCAGCGCTCGAACGCCTCGACGCCCTGGTAGAGCAACATCCACGCGCCGTCGATTGTCGTCGCGCCCGCCGCCGCAGCCTCCCGGAGCAGCCGCGTCTCCAGCGGCGTGTACACCGCGTCCAGCACCGCCAGGTCGCCATGCAGCGCCCCCGCGGGAACCGGCGAGCGGTTCTCCTCCATCCCGACGCTGGTCGCGTTGACTAGCACGTCCGCCCCGTCGAGCAGGTCCGGCAGAGCGTCCAGCCCGTGTCCCTCGGCGGTGCCTAACGCGTGCGCGTCGCTGACGTCGCCCGCCAGCGTCGTTGCCTTCTCGACAGTCCGGTTGGCGACCGTCACGGTCATCCCCTCAGCAGCGAGGGTGACCGTCGCCGCGCGGCCGGCCCCGCCGGCACCGACCACGACCGCGTCGCCAGCCAGCGGAACGCCGTGGTGGGCGAACGCCCGCCGGACGCCCGCTGCGTCCGTGTTGTACCCCGTCAGGGGCGCAGTCGTGCAGTCGATCGTGTTGACCGCACCGATCCGCGCCGCCAACGCGTCGGGCTCGACGGCCCCGAGCACGTCCTGCTTGAACGGGATGGTGACGTTGAGTCCCCGGACGCCGAGCGTCGCTGCGCTCTCGACAGCCGCCCTGCCTGCCCCCTGCGCGGGCTCGAAGGTGACGTACCGCGCGTCCATACCGAGCGCGTTGTAAGCCGCCTCGTGCATCGGCGGCGAGAGGGAATGTTCGACCGGATTACCGATCAGTCCGTACACGTCCATGCGTGGGGATTCACGCGCAACGGCAAAAGTCCACCCCGTGCTCGGCGGCGTGGGGTATCTCCTCGGGCGTTTCACGCCTTGCAACACCTACTGTGTCTCGACACGGCGGTACAGAGTCACGCACGATTGTATCAGAGGTCCCGGAGTGTCGCAAGTGTCTCACTTGCAGTCTCGGTCGTCTCGTAGCCGCGCCGGCCGGTGACGGTCGTCTCCGCGAGCAGGCCGGCCGCCCGCAGTTCCGCGAGCAGCCCGTGGAGGTCGCTCTCACAGAGGTCGTACGCCGACAGCAGCGTCCGCACGGCGAGCGGCCCGTCGGCGTCGAGTTCCAGCAACAGCCCCAGCGCCCGCTCGTCGGGGACAGCCACGAGCAGCGTCCGGACGTCCGACGGGAGTTCGCGCGCGGCGGTCGCGAGCGGCGACTGACCGGCGACGGGGTCGAGTGCCGCCGTCGGAAGGTACTGTGTCTCGCCGGTCTCCGGGTCGCGCACCAGGCTCGACTCGGCGGACTCCTTGAGCAGCAGGTACCGGTCGCCGTCCTCGTTCTCGACCGTGCGCCGCACCGTCACGGCCGTTTCTCCCCCTGTGTGTCGTGTGCCGTCCCGGCCTCGGGTGTCGCGCTGCTCCCCTCGCCCCCTGGCTGGTCGCCGCGCTCGTCGTCCAGGTCGTGTTCGAACTCCCCGGCGTCGATGCGGGTCTTGAGTTTGTACGCGCGGTAGCAGGTGTAGCCGAACACGGCTGTCCCGGGGAGCAGGAGGCGCGCGGCCAGCGAGTAGTCGGCCCAGAACCAGGCGATCAGGCTGCCGACTGTGAGGATGACGATCGCGATTTTGAGCAGGGCGACAAGCTTCCAGAACCGCGCCTGGAGCTCCGGATCAGCCTGCTGGTAGCTGTCCGCTGGCGATGGGACCTCCTGAGAGGGGATATCCTGTTCGGGCGTCTCCGGGGAGACGTCCGCCGGCGTCGGGTCCGGGGGCTCGGTGTCGAGCGAGTCGTTCACACCTGTCGGTACGTGCGTGAACGCAAAATCGGTTGCGGGTTCCGGTCGGGTTCCCGCCGGTTAGTGCATCTCCTCGAGCGCGACCGCGTTGCTCCCCTGGATCCAGGCGAGCGGGTTCTCCGTGTCGTAGAGGACGACCGCATCCTCGGCCTCGTAGGCGCCTGTGGCGTCGAGTGCTCCGCCGTCGGCCGACCGTGTTGTTTTCACACGCTGCTCGTCTGCCGGTGGTTCCCTGCAGTCACCCATGCGTTGTGATGTCATGCCACACCCTGACATATGCTTTCTGGCTGCGTCGTATGAAAGCAGCCACACCAGTCCGTATCGCCCCGGCTCGAGAGACAGCCTTCAGACTGGGAGGAAGTCGAACCGCGATCCGTGACGCCAACAGCCCGCGTACGACATCTCTTTTTAAATTCCGGGCCTCAATCGGATACAACACACTTCCGTTTTTCGTTTATACTTTCGCCGTGGTGTTAACGTGGCTTTATGTACCAGGAGACGCAACCTGGGCATATGTCGAGCGCAACCGACCTGCAGGATCTGCCGGGAGTCGGCCCGGCGACAGCAGAGAAGCTCAAAGACAACGGGTTCGACGGCTACCAGGGGATCGCGGTCGCAAGCCCCGGCGAGCTGTCGAACACCGCAGACATCGGCGAGTCGACCGCGGCGGACATCATCAACGCCGCACGCGACGCCGCAGACATCGGCGGATTCGAGAGCGGCGCCGC
>PXQK01000134.1 GCA_003022085.1 Halobacteriales archaeon QH_10_65_19
CCGATATATGGTGCACTGCTCGAAAATAATCACGCACGACCGTATCAATTCCTTTCACGAATCACTATAGCGCGGGGAGGAGGTCAACTCTCCTGTCGAGAGTCCGTCCGGCCCACGGAGACAACAGTAATTTACCAGCAGGCCGAAGGGCCGGTATGCTCGGGACACTCGAGTGGCTCGCGCTCGAATCGAAGTATCTCGACCGGACACGGGCGTTCTACGAGGCGTTTCTGGAGATGGAGGTACGCCGCGAGGGCAAAGCGGACGTCGCGCTCGCGGCCGGCGACTCCGACCTCGTGCTCAGGGAGCCAAGTGGGGTGCCCCGTGGCGGGATCCACACCCACTACGCCTTCTCGATCCCGGCCGAGGAGTACGACCGCTGGTACGACCGTCTCGACGAACGGTTCGATCTCGTCGAACACACGTTCGGCGACTCGAAGTCCCTGTACTTCTACGACCCCGACGGCAACTGTGTCGAACTCGGCCAGTCCTCCGTCGCTGGCCCGGGGATCGAGGACATCTTCGAGGTGGTGCTGGAGGTCGAACGACTCGACCGCGCCGAGCCGTTCTACCGGAAAGTCGGCTTCGAGACCGTCGACCAGGGGGAGGACCGCAAGCGCGTCCGGATGACCACCGGTTCACTCGCGCTCGAACTCTGGGAGCCGCACTTGGGGCTCGCCGACGCCCGCGGCGGCCTCCACGTCGATTTCGGCGTCGAAGCCAAAGAGCCCGCGGCGGTGGCCGACCGCGTCCGTGAGGACGCACACCGGATCGAGGAGACCAAGGAGGGCGTCCGGATCCTCGACCAGGACGGGCACTACCTCTCACTGTGTGAGCGCTGATTGTGTACCACAAGACTCCAGACACGATGACTGTGTGCCGACCGGCGTATGACCCGAGAGCGGTCGTTCTCACCCCAGCGACGCGAGTTTCTCCGTCGAGAGGACGTGATTATTGTGACTGTTTACTGGGTCGATCGCACGCAGTCGTACGGTCGATCCCTCCCAATAATCACTATGAAACGCTCTTCTCTCGGCCCGTCGAATAATTTCCATGGAGTGTACTACGTGTGGCGCGACAACAGTCGCATTCGCCGTGCCCGAGGACCTCGCGGCGTCCCTGCCTGGATCGGAGTCGGCCGCGGCGCTGTGTACGCGCTGTCTCTCGTTGCATCCCGTCGAGAACGCGCCCGACGGCGACCCGTCGTTCGAGGCTGTCAGCGACGCGTTTCCTACAACCCACAACGCGGCGCTCCCGATGGCGCTACTCGTTGGGCTGCTGGAGAACCTCGCGCTGTACCGTTCGGAGATCAGCGACCTGTTCGAACGGGTCGAGCGCGCCGGGTCGGACCCCCTGCTGGTGCTCGACCGCCTGGCTCGTGACCCCGACGTCGAGGCCGAGGTCGACCTCGCCGGCCGACGGCGACAGCTCGAACAGCTCCTGTGACCGCCGGGGCAGGGACACGACGACACCACTAAGACACCTGCGCCCCCGGACACGGGTATGAAAGAGACCTCGCTCGACGAGTTTCTCGACGACAATACCGACGGGTCCGAGCCGTCCGCTTCGGAGGAGTCCGAGCCGTCCATCTCCAGGGAGCCGGATCCCGCTACGGCCCACTGGACGCCGGAGGGCGAGGCATGCAAGGCGTGTGGCGACACCGTCAGCCGGCTGTGGACCGACGAGGGTCAGCGGGTCTGTCGGGACTGCAAGCGCTGGTAGAGCCGTCCATCAAGAGTTATTATCGCCCTCGGCCACGCTAGGTCATGGGACACGCGTTTCTCGTTGACCTGCTCGGGGCCGACCAGGTCTCCACCGCCGAGTCGACACTCGCGGAACACGCAACCGACTGGGGGACTCTGGAGCGCGACGGTACCCGTCCGGACGCCGTCGTCTACCCCACC
Organism: Halobacteriales archaeon QH_10_65_19; assembly: GCA_003022085.1. The sequence goes on from PXQK01000134.1 coordinate 1,905, forward strand.
TCCACCGACGAGGTGTCGGCGGTGCTGGCCGCCGCGACCGAGCGCGGCGTTCCCGTGACCCCCTACGCCGCGGGGACGAGCCTGGAGGGCAACCCTGTCCCGGCCCGCGGGGGGATCAGTATGAACCTCACCCGGATGGACGCAGTGCTTGACGTGCGGCCCGCGGACTTCCAGATCGACGTCGAACCCGGCGTGATGGGCCCTACTATCGAGGATGTTGCGGGACAGCACGGGCTGTTCTTTCCGCCGTTGCCCTCCTCGGGGGACATCTCGACGATCGGCGGGATGATCGCCAACGCCGCCAGCGGGATGCAGACCGTCAAGTACGGCGAGGTCGCCGACTGGGTGCTGGAACTGGAGGTGGTGCTGGCCGACGGATCGGTTATCACCGCCGGCTCGAAGGCCGTAAAAACCTCCTCGGGGTACAACCTCCGGGACCTGGTCGTCGGCAGCGAGGGAACGCTGGGTGTGGTCACACGCGCGACGCTGGAACTGGAGGGCCGACCCGCGCAGATCAGCGGCGGACGCGCACTGTTTGGGACCCTCGATGAGGCGACGGCGGCGGTCGCCGACGTGGTCCAGTCGGGGGTCGACGTCGCCAAGGTCGAACTGATCGACACCGAGGCGGCGACGATCTCCAACGCTTACACCGGGGCGGAGCTACCCGACCAGCCGATGGTGTTCCTGGAGTTCCACGCCGACCACGGGATCGACGACGAGATCGCGTTCTGCCGGTCGATCGTCGAGAGCCACGACCCCGAGGGGTTCGACATCGCCGACGAGGAGCGCATGGACGACCTCTGGCGGGCACGGAAGGATCTCGCCCCGGCGATCAACGAGTACGATCCCGACCGGGTGTTCCGCTACCCGGGAGACGTGACGGTGCCGATCAGCGCGTACAGCGACCTCATCGCCGACGCGAAGTCACTGGCCGAGGAGTACGACCTCTCGATCCCCTGTTTCGGCCACGCCGGCGACGGCAACGTCCACTACGCGATCCTCGTCGATCCCGACGACGAAGACGAGGCCGCCCGGGCGAAGGAGGCCAACAGCAGGCTCGTCGAGCGCGCTCTGACGGTCGGCGGCACAGCAACCGGCGAACACGGGATCGGCCTGGGCAAACGGGGGTATCTCGTCGACGAACACGGCGAAGCGACCGTCGACACCATGCGCGCGGTCAAGCGAGCGCTTGATCCGACAAACACCCTGAACCCGGGGAAGATCTTTCTCGAGACGATCGACGGCGAGCACGTCCCCGGGGATCGGCCTGACAGCGGGTGATCGAGTCGCCCTCCGGCATCCGTCGGCGGTCCGATAACCCCTCAGTTATAAGCGTCGAGAACGTATACACGATCGATCATGAGCGAACAGGAACGGAGCATTCCGGAGCGGGAAGAAGAGTGGAAAGAGATTCTGACTGAAAAGGAGTACCAGATCCTCCGCGAGGCGGGCACTGAGCCGCGGTTCAGCGGCGACCTGCTGGAT
>PXQK01000135.1 GCA_003022085.1 Halobacteriales archaeon QH_10_65_19
AACAGAGTTGAGCGACCTGGGGCTTTCACTCCACAAACCTGCTGTGTGACCGTCATGCCGAGTTCCTCAAAAGCTTCCCTGAGTTACTATCGCGTCTCGTGAACGCCGTCATCGTCTTGCGTACACTGTTCTGTGCGGTCGATTCCGTACCGACTTACAGTAATCAGTATCAGGTAACCTCGCTGCCTTCGAGATCGTACGCCTCGTACTGGTTTTCGTCGATGATCTCGCGGACTGTATCAACGACCTCCCAGATGTCCTCGTACCCGATGTACAGCGGTGCGGGACAGACGCGGATCACGTCGGGCTGTCGGAAGTCGACGATTATCCCCCGGTCGCGCAGCGCCTGGCTGATCCGCTCTCCCTCCTCGTGCTCGATTGCGACGTGGCCACCCCGGCGTGACGGTTCTCGCGGCGAACCAACCGTGCAGCCGCGGTCGCTCAGCCGTTCGTCGACGAGGTAGCCCAGGTAGGAGGTGAGCGCCAGGGACTGCTCCCGGATGGTTTCGATGCCCGCTTCGCGGGTGATCTCGACCGAGCCCCACAGCGGCGCGGCACTCAGGATCGGCACCGTCCCGTTCTGCCAGGCGCCGGCGCTCTCGGCAGGGGTAAAGGTCATGTTCATGTCGAACATCGTCTCCTTCCGGTGGCCCCACCAGCCGGCGAGCGCTGGCGCCGTTCCGAAGTGTCGTTCGTTGACGTACAGGCCGGCGATCGCCCCCGGGCCGGCGTTCAGGTACTTGTAGCTACACCAGACGGCGAAGTCGACCCCGTGAGCGGAGAGGTCGTGTGGTACCACCCCGATCGAGTGTGCGAGATCGAAGCCGGCGAGGATGCCGCGGTCGTGTGCCTCGCTGGTGATACGTTCGATGTCGAACAGCTGGCCGCTCCGGTACAGCACCCCGGGCATGAAGACGATACCGACGTCCCGCTCGTCCATCGCGGCCACGATGTCCGCAGTCTCGATTGTTCGCCCGTCGCGGCTCTCGACCAGGTGGAGGTGGTCGTCGGGGTCGAGCCCGCGCTGGCGCAGCTGTGCACGGATCGCGTAGTGGTCAGTCGGGAAGTCGAGTTCGTTCACCAACACGCCGTGTGGATCGTCGGGACCGAGCGTGTCAAGAAACGTCCCGATGAGGGTGTGAATGTTGATCGTCGTCGAGTTAGCGACGACGACTTCCTCGCCCTCGGCACCGACGAGGGGCGCGAGTTCGTCGCCGAGGTCCTCGCCGTACCAGAACCACGGCGGGTCGGCCTCGGTCCAGGCGCGGATGCCGAGCGTCCGCCACTGGCTGATCGCCCGCTGGAGGCTCGCGTCGGCCGCGTCCGACACCGGCCCGAGTGAGTTGCCGTCCATGTAGTGTTCGTCCGGCACGTCGAAGCGCTCCCGGAACGCGGTGAGCGGGTTCGATTCGTCCCGTTCTCTAGCGTAGTCAACCCCCGGCCGGTGGCTGGAGTCTGCCATGCCTGCAACGTTTGTCTCACCGCAACGTAAGATTTCGGCCTCATACGGTCGTGCGTGATTATTTTCAATACCGGGTCCCAATATCGACTGTTTCGCGGGCTGAAACGCCCAATACGCGACTCTATAGCGGTAAAGAGTCACGCACGACCGTATCACGGATAGTGTTTCGAGAGCCGCCCGACAGGTCCGACGCCCTGGCTCGACAGGCGGTCCCGCCTTTTCGAGGCAGTAAACAGCGACGGCAGGATTAACTGTCGCCCCCGGCATCAACGGGCATGGAGAACGCGAGTACAGAACTCGATCCCGAGTTCGTGGCTGTCGTCGACGAGTTCCGAGAGACCGGCGTGCCGCCCTGGCACGCCATGTCTGTAGCGTCTGCACGCCGCCTGGAGGACGAACTGTTCTCGGCCGGCGACGGGCCGTCGATGCGAACAGTGCGGGAGTTGGCGTTCGACGGGCCCGGCGGGTCGATCGGGATCCGGGTCTACAGGCCCGAGGCCGACGATCCGCCGACGCTCGTCTTCTACCACGGCGGCGGCTGGACGCTGGGAACGCTCGACTCGGCCGACGACGTCTGCCGGGAACTCGCTCGCCGTGCGGGCTGCCTCGTCGCCTCTGTCGACTACCGCCTGGCACCCGAGCATCCCTTCCCCGCGCCCGTCGACGACGCGCTGGCTGCCCTGGAGTGGACGGTCGACCACGCTGCCTCGTTCGGCGCGGACCCCGGACGGGTGGGCGTCGCGGGGACGAGCGCGGGCGGGAACCTCGCCGCGGCGACTGCGCTGCGCACTCGCGGGCGCTCTATCGGCATCGACGGCCAGTTTCTGCTGTATCCAATTCTCGACCGCGCGTTCGACACCCCCTCCTACCGGGAGTTCGCCGACTCGCCGCTGCTCTCGCGGGCAGACATGCAGTGGTTCTGGGACCAGTACCTCCGGAGCCCGGTCGACGGGGCAAATCCCTACGCCTCGCCGCTCCGTGCGCCCGACGTGTCGGGGGCGGCGCCGGCGACAGTGCTGACAGCGGGCCGGGACGTCCTCCGCGACGAAGCGGTCGCGTACGCCGAGCGACTCGACGCGGCGGGCGTGTCGGTGACACACCACAACTATCCCGCGCTGGCCCACGGCTTCCTGAGCATGACCGACGACGTCGGGGCAGCCGACAACGCGATGGACCGCCTCGGGGCGACGATCAGCGACCGGCTCGCCTGATCAGTAAATCAATCCATATTGACTTTTTCCCCGTGCTACTGTTCAGTTCTATCCACCATTGAGTATATCTATTCATTAAAGAACGCTATCATTCACTATTCGACTTGTGTCCCGCTATCCTCGCCGTAATCTGTACGGTAATCTTATACTGGTGTACTGTACAACTGTGGCTATGCAGGATACAATCCCCAGTGGAACCTTGCCGGACGAGAGCGTCCAGACGGACTGTTTCCACGCAGTCCCGGAGGCGCACTACCCGGAGAAGCTGAACGCGGCCTACGAGATGGTCGACCGGAACGTCGAGGCGGGGCGGGGACAGCATGGCGAACGCCCTGGAGGGGCTCGGCGTCGAGGCGGGGGATCGCGTCTTCGTCCGGTTCCCGAACCGGCCGGAGTACGTCGTCAGCTGTCTCGCCACACAGAAGATCGGAGCGATCACCGTTCCGTCGATGAAGCTGCTCCGCGCCAAGGAGATCAGCTACGTCGTCGACGACTCTCAGGCGTCGGTCGCCGTCGTCTACGACGACCTGCTCGACGAACTCGAAACTGCGATCGACGAGCACGGCCTCGCGTCACTCGAGGAGATTGTGGTCGTCGAGGACACCGGCGTCGACCACGACTACCACTCCTACGACGAGCTGACGGCAGGAGTGAGCGACGAGTATCCCGAACCCGACACGACCCGGGACGACCTGATCATGCTGGCCTACACCAGCGGCACGACCGGGCAACCGAAGGGGACAGTTCATACACACCAGCAGATGATGGCCATCGCGGACACGTACGCCCGGTACTGTCTCGAACCCGAACCCACCGACGTGTTCACGACGAACGCGCCGATCGCGTTCACGTTCGGGTACGGCATGCTGGTCGCGTTCCCGTTCCGGTTTGGTGCCGCCACGCAGATCGTGCAGGCGCCAGAACCCGAAGACCTGCTCGAAGTCATCGACGAGGGTGACGTCACCGTACTGGCGTCGATCCCGACGGCGTTCAACCAGATGCTCAACGAGCACCAGGACCTGCTCGAGGAGGCCGACTTCTCGGATCTGCGCCGGATCGTCAGCGCCGGCGAGCCGTTGCCGCCGAGCACGTCCGAGGGCGTCCAGCAGCAGATGGGCGTGGAGGCGATGGACGGGATCGGCTCGACCGAGATGCTCCACATCTTCATCAGCCACAGGCACGACGACGAGATCGACCCGACAGCGACCGGTTACCCCGTCCCGGGGTACGAGTGCGAGGTCGTCGATCCCGAGACCTTCGAAGAGGTCGACCGGGGAGAGCCCGGGTTGTTGCTCGTCCGCGGGCCGACCGGTGTCGCCTACTGGGACCGCCCGGAGAAGCAACGCGACAACACACACGACGGCTGGTCCATCCCGGGGGACATCTTCGTCCACCGGGAGGACGGCCGCTTCGAGCACAAGTCCAGGCGCGACGACCTGATCATCACCGGCGGCAACAACGTTCCGGCCCCGGAGGTCGAGGACGTCCTCCTGGAGCGCGAGGAGGTGTTCCAGACGGCTGTCATCGGTAGCCCGGACGAGAAACGCGGCCAGATCGTCAAGGCATTCGTCGTCCCCGAGGATGAGGTCGAGACCGGCGAGAGCCTCACCGAAACGCTGCAGGACTACGTCAAGGAGCGAATCGCTCCCTACAAGTACCCCCGCGAGGTCGAGTACGTCGACGGCCTCCCGAAGACAGAGACCGGCAAGATCCAGCGTGCCGACCTCCGCGAGCACGAACAGCGAGGGACGTGACGGGGACCATATCAGCTTCCTGTTGCGTCCGGTCGTGCTGGTGTGGGGGTACGTTGTTCTGGCGCTTCAGGGGACGTGTTCCTCGTCAGTCGAGTGCCGTCCGTATGCGTCGACACCACGCCAGCAGCCACTCGTCGTCGCCAAAGCGGGCGGCACACTGCAGCCCGACAGGGAGTCCGTCGGTTTCGGACGCGGGAACCGTGACCGTCGGCACCCCGGCGTGCGTCCACGGGAGGTTCATCACCGGATCCCCGGTCGAGTCGATCCCCTCGGGGGCCGGGCCCGGCGCGGCCGGGCTGACGACGACGTCGAGGTCGTGTGCGTCCATCCGGTCGTGAATCGCCCGGCGCAACTCGCCGCGACCCGCCTGTGCGTCACACAGCGCACTGACCGACACGTCCCGACCCTCCTCGATCAGCGTCCGGGTCTCCTCGGCGTACCGGTCGCCGTAGGTCAGGGACAGGTCGCCGTGTGAGAGCGCCATCTCTGCAGCTACAAGCCGTTCGTGGCGCTCGTTCACCGTCCCGATCTCCGGGAACAGCTCGACACAGCGGGTGTCCAGTCCGGCGTCGTCGAGCCGGTCGACGTGGGAACGGAACTGTGTCCGCCCCTCCTCTGTGGCGCCGGCGAGGTACGGCCCGTCGACGACCCCGACCGTTTCGAGCTCCGGGGGCTCGTCCTCGGCGCGCCAGTCGTCGTAGAGCACGCCGGCGGCCAGGCACGCGCCGCCGACGTCCTGCGTGAAGTAGCCGACGGTGTCGACCGACGGCGCGGCGGGGAGGACTCCGTCGGCGGGGGCCCGCCCGTAGCTGGGCTTGACGCCGACAACGCCACAGAACGCCGCTGGGCGGTTGACGGAGCCGATGGTCTGGGTACCCAGCGCCAGCGGGCAGAGTCCCGCCGCGACCGCGGCCGCGGACCCGCTGCTGGACCCGCCGGGCGTGTGGCCCGTCGCGTGAGGGTTGCGCGTCGGGCCGGGATCGAAGTACGCGAACTCAGCCGTGACTGTCTTGCCGAGAACCACCGCCCCGGCGCGTTCGAGCGCGGTGACTGCGGACCCCTGTGGCCCGTCGAGAGCCTCGGCCGGCACGTCCGACCCGGCCTGGGTCGGGAACCCCTCGACGTGGAAGATATCCTTGACCCCGACGGGGATGCCGTACAGCGGCGGTCGCGCCGCGCGGTCGGACGCCCGGTTGGCCTGCGCTTCCAGGTCTCGCTCGATCCGCTCCCAGTCGACCGTCCCGTCGACGAACGCACGGACCGACGGCTCGACGGCCGAAAACCGTTCCCGTAGCTGGCCGAGAAACGCGAGCGGGTCCCGCTCGCCGGTGTGAAATGCCCGAGCGAGGTCACCCAGCCGTGTCTCGGCAACTAACTCTGTCATCGTCCCCGGTGTTGGTCGCCCCGGGACATGAAAGGTCAGCACCGTGGGGCGGCCGACAACCGCTGGGCTCCCCGTGGCTCCCGGTTACTCCGCGGTTTCGGACGACCCGGCGGTCACGAACCGCTTGAGGCCCTCCACGTCGGGCACGCGCTCGTAGGGGCGGTCGACCACGATGTCGCCGGCACCGCCCTGTCCGACACCCGGAATCGCGCTCAGTTCGGCCATCGACGCGCTGTTGACGTCAAGGGGGTAGGGCACGCCCGTCACCGACCGGTAGCCGTGGTCGGTGATGGCCACGTCGATGACGCCCCCGAGCAGGCGCTCGCCCGGCACCGCGACCAGCAGCGGGTACGTACCGAGCTGGCGGCCGAACGTCTTGCCGTCCTGGTGGTACTCCAGGTGGACGTCCGGAAGCACCGTACCCGGCGGCGCGACGCGCTGGAGCATCGGGTTGTCGATCTCCTCGCGGACCTCCCGCTTGTACTGCTTGAATAGCTTCTTGTGCTCGTGGGCAATTTCTGTGCCTGTGTCGGACATCTCTGTACCTTCGAAGGACATAACCTGGCGGATGTTGATCCGGCGCACCATCAGCCCCTCGTCGTAGAGACGCTGGAGGAACCGTTTGTTGTGCTCGAAGCTTTCCCGGCGCTCCCCCTGGAGGCCGTGGACGAGATTGATACCGGGGAGCAGTTTCGGCAATCGCGGGGCCGCGTTCGGCCCGAAGTTGGGTGCCCTATTCCTGTCACCACCTGGCCGCCAGCCGGCCTCCTCGTTGACTATCTTCACTGCCCGAAAACACTCTTCGGTGGAGACGTTGAGGTTGTTCTGCTCCTGGACAACCGGATCCGCGGATTCGAGGCCGAAGGCCGCGGTGTCGCCCGGCGTACTGTGCTCGGCGATGATCCGGATCCCCTCGCGGGCCTTCTCCGGCCACCGGACAATGGTGATGGGATTCATGTTGTCCAGGTGTAGCGTCTCAAGATCCGGGACGGCCCTGCGGATGCCGCCGTACAGCGCACAGAGCGCGTCGGGGTTCGGAGCCTCGCCGTCGCCGCCGTAAGCCAGAATGTCGGCCTGACGGCCCAGTCGGAAGTCTGTGACGCCGTGCTCGGCAAGCGCGGCGACCTCGCCGACCACCGAGTCGGGTCTCCGGAAGGTCGGATCCGCGCCGTAGAGCGGTTCGGTGCAAAAGGAGCACCGGTAGGGGCAGCCCCGCGAGGTTTCCATCTCGGCGATGAGGTATCCGGGATGGTTGGGGTGGTGTTCGACCACGAACGCGCCCTTCCGTGCCCAGCGTGTGATCTCGTTGTTGTCGCGCATCCGGTCGCCAAAGCCTTCCATACCGCCGTGGACGAGGTCGTAGGCCGCCGCCTCGACATCGCCCTTGGCGACGAAGTCGTAGTCGAGGTCGTCGCGCTCTGTCTCCTGAGCGCCGGCGTTCTCGTCGCCGACACCGAAGCGGACGGGCCCGCCCATCAGCGTCGTCCCCCCGGCTGTCCAGGTGAGGCGCTTGACCTCGTCGGGTTCGGCCGGCGTTCCGCCGACGTACTTGCCGGGGACTGTCATCCCCCCGACGTAGATCATGAGGTCAGTCTCCTCGACGTCGCGCCAGCGCCGGCGCTCGTTCCGGAGGGCGTCGATGGTGTGGTAGGTGATCTGCCCCTCGGGCACGCCAGCGTCGACCAGCGCGCCGGCAACGTAGCGCGGGTACGTCGAGATGTACGGCGGCACGCCGAAGTGCGCGGGCTCGTCGACGTACCCGTCCACGACTGTGACCGAGAGGTCCGCGGGGTCCCGGGTCATACCCCCACGTTGATGCTGGATCCGTAAAACGCTCGCGGGTCACAATGCGGTGCGAAGAACCGAGGAGAGAGCCCTGTCGTTAATCGAGCAGGTAAAACGACAGAGAGAAGGCGTAACCACTGTCGGCACGAAACCGCACAGAAGAGAGTTGGAGACTGTACTATGCTTCGACCGCGTCGGCAGCCTGCTCGGAGACGTCGCGGATCTGGGCCTGAATCTCCTCCATCTGCTCCTGGAGTTCACCGACCTGCTCGCTGACCTGTTCGGTCGCCTCGACCGACTGGTCCTCGATTTCCTCGTGGGCTTCGAGCAGGAGGTCGAACTGTTCCTCCATCGCGTCAAGGAACTCCTCGCTTATCTCGGCCTGCGTGTCCACACTGTCCTCGTACTCGTCGAGGAACGTATCGAACGTCTCGCTGTGAACGTCGAGGAGTTCGTCGTAGCCCTCGTTGACGGTATCGCGCATCTCGTCGGTCGCGCTGACCGCGCCGGGAACGTTCGCCTCGACGGCGTCAAGCACCGAGTGGAACGCTTCCCGCTGGAGTTCGACGACCCTCCGCTGGGTCGACTCTGTCGCCTCGAAACCGTCGAGCGCCGCCTCGTTCATCCGCTTCTGGAACTCGACGCCCTGCTGCATGGCCTGGTGGCTTCCCTGGGCTGCCTGCCGCTGGAGTTCGAACGTCGCTTCGATCGGAGTTGTGTAGTCAGTCATTGTTGTTCTATCCCTGTCTACACCCTGCACGGGTATAAATCTTCCGTCAAATACCATTTGATACCATTCATTACCAAAGCTGACTCTAGGGTAGATTTCTCCGGCTGCCGCAACCCGCTTTCTGAGTTGTCGTAGTTCCGTGTCCCGTCTCTCTGACTGTTTTTATTTCCACGAAGGAACAAATAACTCGTGATACTCGTCGGTTCGGATCTGAGTCAGCAGCGATCTCACAGGGGCCTCTGTTTGCTGTAGCCACAGATAAATAGCCACATCATTGTCGGGTCAGCGGGCCCGAATCGACGTCATTCCCTGCAAGGAGCATTCGACACAGTTTGAGGTCGAGTTCGGAGTCGATGTGAACAGCGGAGTCCCGTTCCATCAGTATATGGCCGACATGATCACCGACAAGCTCGTTCTGATAAAACGCAACCTCGGGATCAAAAACGTACAGTGCACCGTTTTCCTCGTACAGTACCTCCCGTTCCTCCCGGATGAGTCGTTCGTCGAACAGCGGTTCGAGACCGTACTTGCCCGGCTGCCACTGGAGTTTCCGGTTTTTCGTCACGCTGATGACTGAATCGACAGAAAACATCAGGTGTGAATCGACCGCCTCGTCGACGTGGGATGCAGTTCGACACGGCGAGATGTACGGGAGGACAACGGTAATATCGGGACGATACCCGTCCTCGGTTCGAAGATCGGTTAGGAGGTCGTCGACGACATCCGCGAGGTTGACTCCAGGATCGGCGAGTTCTGCGGGACGCAGATTGCACTCGATGTCTTGTTCGCTGGCATACGTTGCGATATCCTCGTCGTCCGTCGAGAGGATCACCCGATCAAGTCGATCGGTAGCTCGTGCCTCGTCGATCGTATAGTGGAGTAATGGGTGCCCTTCTACCTCCTGCAGGGCGAGGGGCCTGTCCGGGTCGATACTCGCTGCAGAAGGATCCATCCGGAGTTCATTCCGTGCGGGAATGATGCCGAGGACCTCCTCGGATTCCAGCTTGTCGGTCAGATGGGTCTCGACGAAGGTCTTTTTGACCTGGCGTCGCGACTCGAGTCGCCCACTCAGATTATCCGACATGTTGGAATCGTGCTGCCGATAGTACATCAGCGGTAGATTCACGTTGGCGACGGTGAACTCGTTGATAAACCGGATCCAGAAGTCGTAGTCTTCCTGATAGTCGAGAGATTCGTTGTAGCCGCCGATCGCATGCCAGGCTGATTTCCGATACATAGCACCGGCCGCAAGTGGACTCCTGTTAAGTAGTTTCACCTCCGAGCCGACCGTTGGGAGGTGCACGTGGTCGAGTACGTTGTCGTCGTCATCAATCGTATAGTAATCCGGATACACTAGGTCGACGTCCGGGTTCGAATCGAGATACTCTGCCTCGACTGTGAGAATGTTCTCATCGAAGTAATCGTCTGCATCAAGACGGATAATATACTCGCCCCTTGCTGCTTCGATGCCAGCGTTACACGCCGCAGGTAACCCCTCGCCGTCCAGTCTTACTACGGTTAGTAGATCGGGATATTCGAAGGAGTATTCACGGAGAATTTCGGGCGTCTCGTCTGTCGATCCGTCGTTAACGACGACGACCTCGTGATTGTCGAACGTCTGATTGATCGCGCTGTCGAGACACCGCTCCAGATACTCCGCATAATTATGTGCGGTTATAATCACGCTCACCCGAGCGTCTGTCATATCTCACAGTATCGATGAAAGGGATATAACTCTTGTAGTTGAGAGCCAACAATCAGAGGCACATACGCCGCGTGTCTGGCGTTGTTACCACGTCCCGTGGAACGTATCGAACTCCAACTCATCCAACGGCTTCTCCCCGATCGCAATCTTGTACTCACCCGGCGTCAGCATCGGGGCATCGAACTGCGGCCCGTCATCAGTAGTAATCCGGGGACAGCCCGTATTCACGTACGCATCCAAACCGAAATTTCGCAACCGATCGGGCGTCACCTCGTCCATCGTGAGCAGGTAGGCGTCGTCGTTGTTCTCGACGATCTCTTCGGCTTCCTCCCAGCGGCCCTGCCCGATCTTCGTACAGAAGATCACGCCCCACGTATCGGCGTCCATCGCCTTGTGCACCGAGGCGTACCGCTGTTTCATAAACTTCTCCGTATCCGCTACTGTCACCACGTTGTTCACCGGATCCGCGATCACGACGTGCGTGTCGGGGTACTCCATCGCAAGCCCGAGCGGGTGGAACTTCCCGCCGCCGACGTACAGCACCTGCTCGGCCTCCACCTCGGCAGAGGCGTAGTTACAGCCCAGCACCTGTCCCTCGTGGGTCAGCCGTTCGTCCCCGCGCCGGGTGTGGACTTCGTACCCGCGATCCTCCAGGTAGGTCCGCATCTCGTCGAACTTGTTCATGTGCTGGGCAGTCGTGACCAGGCCGACGTCCGGATCCTCCTCGGGTGGCGCGATCTCCGCCTCCAGCGCCCGGTCGACAATCGGCGTCACCTCGACGTTCGAGAACATGGGCACGTAGATGATCTTCTCGGAGTTCTTCATCGGCGAGTGACCGAAGTGAACGAACACGTCTGTCCGTTTCATCAGGTAGGTGTCGAGGTCGCATGCGCCGTAACAGGGCTGGCCCGAGATGAGGACACTCACCTCGTCGGGTAGCAGCTCCCGGAGGTCGTCGGCGACGCCAGGGCCGCGCCGTTTCAGCCCCTCCGGGAGCTGGAGCCCGACAGAGGTGGCGTCCCGCTCGGCGACGGCCTCGGTTATCCTGTCGAGTTCGTAGTCCCACTCGCGGTCGTGCCGGAGCGACATCCCCGTCTCACGGAGGTCGCCGTCCGGCCGGTCCGCAGGTTGCTGGCTCATTGGCTCCGTGTACCCGTCGGGCGCGTAAAACAGCGACGTTTCGACGTTCGTTCCGCCACGTACAAACCGCCTCCAGACAAACGAGGTACCGATGAGCGAGACGGCTGCCGACGCGTTCGAGGACGTCGACATCGGGACAGTCAGGGAGGCACTGTCCGAGTGGTACCGGGAGGACCACCGCGAGTTCCCCTGGCGGGAGACCACCGACCCCTACGAGATTCTCGTCTCGGAGGTGATGAGCCAGCAGACCCAGCTCGGCCGCGTCGTCGACGCCTGGACCGCCTTCCTCGACCGCTGGCCGACAGTCGAGGAGCTCGCCTCGGCCGACCGGGCCGACGTCGTCGGGTTCTGGACCGACCACAGCCTGGGGTACAACAATCGGGCGACGTATCTCCACGAGGCCGCTGACCAGGTGGTCTCCGAGTACGACGGCAAGTTCCCCGAGGAGCCCGGAGAGTTGACCGAGCTGATGGGCGTCGGTCCCTACACCGCAAACGCCGTCGCGAGTTTTGCGTTCAACAACGGCAACGCGGTCGTAGATACGAACGTCAAACGCGTCCTGTATCGCGTGTACGCAGAGATCCGACGGGCGGACGATCCGGAGTACGAAGCCACTGCGAATGCCCTCATGCCGCCCGGAGAGTCCCGCGTCTGGAACAACGCAATCATGGAACTCGGCGGGGTCGCTTGCCGGAAGACACCGCGGTGTGATCAGGAGGGCTGTCCGTGGCGGGAGTGGTGTTATGCCTACCGGACCGGCGACTTCACGGCACCCGACGTTCCAACCCAGCCGAGCTTCGAGGGCAGCCGCCGCCAGTTCCGCGGCCGGGTGGTCGGTGCTCTCGACGATCACGGCGAGATGAGCCTCGACGCCCTCGGACACCGCATCCGCGTCGATTACGTGCCCGACGGGGATTACGGACGTGAGTGGTTACGTGGGCTACTGTCGGACTTAGCCGACGACGGCCTCGTCGGGATCGACGAAACCGAAGACGAGGTCGTCGCCCGGCTTCAGAAATAGCAGGAACTGGTAGACGCCCGCGTTCGCAACCTTCCGTCGCGACAGGCAACGCTTGTTACTGTGGGTGCCCTACCGTACCGTATGTGTGCACAGAACGGCAGTCACCGCGACGACGCAGTGGCTGCCCTGGCCGACCGCAGGTACGAGGAAGCAGGCGACGCATACGCACGAGCAGCATGGGAGACGCTGGCGGAGCCTCGTCCCGAACAGGGTCCGTTCGACGCCGACGAGAAAGGGTGGGTCGGGAGAGGCGTCCAGCACCTCGTGACGAGCGCGATCTGTTACAGCGTCGCCGACCGCACGACGCGGGCCACTCGCCGGGGCACCGAGGGGGTTGCCGTCGCAGCCGACCTGCAGACGGTGCTGGAGCATCCGGCACAGCGCGCCTGCCTGCGGGAGATGATGCCGCGTCGGTCGAGGACCCCCAGTACTGGGGGACGACACCGCTGTTCAGGGCGGCCGCGGCACCGCTCCAGCAGGTTGCACGGGGGACAGCCGACGGCGAGATCGCCGTCCCCTGGGAAGAGCTTCACGGCTCTGACCCGGCGGACCCGGGGCCGTTCCTGGCACACAGAGCCACGGTCAAGCGCCAGCGGTTCCCGGCCCTCCTTGAGTCGGTCATCGAGGACGGGTACCTGGCTGCGCCGCGGGGAACGACCGAGTACAACAACGCCACCTACCAGTGTCCGAACTGTGGGTCGAACGACGTCAACTGGATCGCCGACAGTGTCCTCTGTATGCGGTGTTCTACCCCGGCCGGGCGCCAGTGACCGCGGCTGCCGGGTCGTCGATAGCGGTGGGGTGTGACCCCGGCGCTCTGTCGGCTCGGTGTTTTTGTACGTACAGCCCGTACGGCCTGCTACGGACGAGATCACGATGAGATGCGCACGGGAGGTCGGAGGCAGAAGCCGTCGGGTACTGCCACTTCGAGTCGACAGAGTCGTGGGCGACGGAGAGCTTCGAAATTGGGGCCGTCTGTTTCGCGTATCCTGAGGGAGACAACGACACGACAGTATACCACCGCGAGGAACCCGACACGCACGACGAGCACCTCCTGCTCCGCTCGCGGCGTGTCGCCGTCGGGCGACCTGTGGACGATGCTGGAGAC
>PXQK01000136.1 GCA_003022085.1 Halobacteriales archaeon QH_10_65_19
GTGTTCCGGACGAGGTAGTAGGACCCGGAGACACGACCGCCTGCCTTCTGCTCTGCCGGACCAACAATGAGTGCCTTGTGCGCGGGTAGGCCCGCAAACCGCAGTCCCGAGAATGCGAACATGAGAATAACGAGACCGGCGGTGAACGGGACTCCCTCCGGCACGGAGATCAGCAGGATCGGGAAGATCGCGTACACGAAAAAGCCGAACCCGACGACCGGTTTGAGACCGACGCGCTCGGCCAACTTCGCCGCGACGGGCATCGACACGAGCGCAATCACCATCTCGATGGCCAACAGGACCCCAAAGAACACGTCGGGATCGAGCGTCACCGCACCCAGGTCCAGACTGACTGCGAGAAACTCCGTGACGACGATGATGAAGAACACGTAAACCATACCGTTGGCAAAGCGGACGAGCGTGTCCGCAACCAGCAGCGGCCCCAGCTCCTCCGGCAGGTCCCGGAGGTCGGTGACAATCTCCCGGACTCCCTCAAACTCCTTGCCGATGGAGGTGTCCTCGGGTTCGTAGAGGTAGTGTTGGGTGATCGTGGCGACGATTCCAAACACCATAGCGATGGCGAGGATGACCTGGAAACCGACCTGAAAATCAGCAAACACGAAGAGCATACCGGCAGCGAGCAGCGGCCCGATGAGAAACGCCGTCCGGCGGAACACTTCAGTGCTGGCGAATCCGCGGGCTAGGCGCGACGGGGGAACTGACTGCTTGACGATGGCGAACGTCGCACCCAGCCCGAACGACTTCCAGGCCTGGGCGAGAAACAGGCCGACGAAGATCCAGAACCACGGCTCGATTGTTATCCCGGCGACAGTGACCGTCCCGAGTGTGGGCGCGACCAGCCAGAACAGAAAGCCGAGGCTCGATATCAGGCCGAACAGTGTGAGTGCATAGCGCGACCCGATACGGTCAGAGATCGCACCCCCGGGATAGGGATAGGCGGCACTAATGATGTTGCCGACTGTTCCGTACAGTCCGACAACGAAGTTCGTCGCCCCGAGTACCTTCATGTACCGCGGGATGTAGCGGCCGGTCATCTGGAAGCCCAGGCTGAACGCGAACATGGCTACCGAGAGCACCAGTACATCCCGTCGGAACGAGAAAAACTGCCGGAACGGGTCGAGGACGCTCGGTGTCTCGTCGGCGGTCTCCGTTTTTTCTGCCGTCGTCATAGGTTGGGAGCTGTGTTGGGTTGTCTGACAGATCGTCCTCGTCCAGAACTAAATCGGAGCAGCCTACTGCCCCTGGCACCGGCGATGAGTCTCCAGGCTGTCTCAGATAGCACATTACGCGCCGAGAGTAAATATATTCCTATGATGGACGCGGACGACGTAGAACAAGTCCTTCTAGACCGACAGAACGCCGGCCCGCTCGCCGGCGGCTTCCAGTGCGCGCTCCGTGTATACGCCCAGCAGCTGGAGGCGGAACTCCGCGGAGGCCTGCTGGTCCTCCATCACCATGTACTCGTCGAGGTCGCTGCCAGCGGTGTCGCCGGCCGCGTCGATCGTATCCGCCGACAGCGGCTCGCCCTCGATGGCATCCTCGGCCTCGGTGAGCCGCGTCCCGTGGTCCATCACGCCGTTGGCGCCGAGCCGCGCGTTCTCGACAGTGTCACCGTCCATCGTGAGGCGGGCTGCGACGCCGACCAGCGCGTACCCCGAGGCGGGGTTGGGCTTCTTGGCGTACGCGCCGGTGGTCCCCTCGTGGGGAACCTCGACCGCCGTCAGGATCTCGTTCTCGCCGACGGCAGTCGCGAACATGCCCTGAAAGAAGTCGTCGGCGCCGACTGTCCGCTCGCCGTCTGGCCCCTGGACCGTCATCGTCGCGTCCGCGGCCAGCACCGCGCCCGGCAGGTCCGAGGCCGGGTCGGCGTGGGCGATGTTGCCGCCCACAGTCCCGCGGTTGCGGACCTGGACGTCGCCGATCTCCCCCGCGGTTTCGGCGAAAATGGTCGCCTCCTCTCGCAGCGTGTCGTCGTCGGCAACGTCGGCGTAGCTCGTCATCGCGCCGATCCGGGTGCTCCCGTCGCGGTGTTCGATGCCGTGGAGGTCGTCGATCTCGCCGATGTCCACCAGCATCTCCGGGTCCGCGAGCCCGGACTTCATGGTCGGCAGGAGGCTGTGGCCGCCCGCGATCAGCTCCGCTTCGGGGTTGTTCGAGAGCGCGTCGAGCGCCTCCGGGACGCTCTCGGCCTGCTGGTACTCGAACTGCGCGGGGTACATCAGCTCCCACCTCCGTTCTCGTGGATGGCACGCCAGACCCGCTCGTTCGTCAGCGGCATATCGACGTGATCCACGTCGAACGGTTCGAGCGCGTCGACGACCGCGTTGACAACCGTCTGTGGGGCAGCGATCGTGCCGGCTTCGCCGACGCCTTTCACCCCGAGCGGGTTGTGTGGGCTCTCGGTAACCGTCGAGTCTGTCTCCATCTCCGGGATGTGCATCGCCTTCGGGACGGCGTAGTCCTGCATCGACCCGGTGACGAGCTGGGCGTTCTCGTCGTACTCGGCGCTCTCGTACAGCGCCTGGCCAATGCCCTGGGCGATACCGCCGTGGATCTGTCCCTCGACGATCTTGGGATTGATCTGGTTGCCGACGTCGTCGACCGCCAGGTAGGTGTCGAACTCGATCTCGCCAGTGTCGGGGTCGACCTCGACGACGGCCGCGTGCAGCCCGAACGGGAACACGAAGTTATCGGGGTCGAAAAACGAAGTCGCTTCCAGTCCGGGCTCTGTGTCGTCGGGGATGTCGTGTGCCAGGTACGAGGCCCCGGCGACGTCCTGGATCGTCATCGAGCGGTCCGGCGCGCCGACGACCTGGTACTCGCCGTCCTCGAACGCGATGTCCTCAGGGTCGGCCTCGAGCTGGTGAGCAGCGATCTTCCTGCCTTTGTCGATGACCTTCTGAGCACTCTTCGCGATCGCACCACCGCCAACCGCGGCGCTCCGGCTGCCGTACGTGCCCATCCCCTGCGGAATTTTGTCGGTGTCGCCTTCGACGATTTCGATGTCGTCGTAGTCGACGCCAAGCTTGTCCGAAACAATCTGTGCGTAGGTCGTGTCGTGGCCCTGGCCGTGGCCCGACGTGCCGACGTAGACGGTGACGGTACCCGAGGGCTGGAAACGCACGATCGAACTCTCCCAGAGGCCAGCCTGGGCTCCCAGCTGGCCGGCCAGCTCCGACGGTGCGAGGCCACAGGCTTCGATGTAGGCCGACATGCCGACACCGATGTAGCGGCCCTCTTCGCGGGCCGCCTCCTGACGCTCGCGCAACTCGTCGTAGCCCAACATCTCCATGGCGCGGTCCAGCGTCTTCTCGTAGTCGCCGCTGTCGTACTCCACGGCGACTT
>PXQK01000138.1 GCA_003022085.1 Halobacteriales archaeon QH_10_65_19
TCCGCGCCGGCGTCGCGGATCGCGTTCACCTTGCCACCTGAGGCGTTGTCGGGCATGACGACCTCGACGTCGTAGCCGCGGGCGGCGGCGAGTCGAGCGGTCGGGGGCTTCCCCTTCACGAATCCTCAATTCCTTTCACGAATCACTACGTCTCCCAGGCAGTCGGGCTTGACCCGACGACGCTATGGAGTCACACCGGTGCGTTTCAGCCCGCGAAACTGCCGATATTAGGACCCGGTGCTGAAAATACTCACACACGACCCTCTCACAGCAGTTCCTCCCACAGCGGGATGTCGGCGTACTTGTCCCCCCGGTCACAGAGCACGAAGACGACGACGTCGTCGTCGTCCAGTACGCCGGCTTCGTCGAGCTGGTGGACAGCCTGTGCGCCGGCTCCGGAGGAGGTGCCGACGAGGAACTCTCCGTCGACGCGGAGGTGGTCTCTGGTGGTTGCCGTGTCGTACTGGCCGGTGTCGGCAATCGCGAGTTCGCGGTCGGCGTACCGCTCGCGGAGCTCGCGGGCGCGGTCGTAGGCTGCCGTCGTCGACACGTACTCCTTGCGGTCGAGCACGGACTCGTCGTAGATCTCGGGGTGGTAGTGGTCGCCCGACCTGAGGTACTTGAGACCGTCGATAGCGTGGAGCGCCTCGTCCGGCTCGAAGCCGACAACGTCGACGCGGCCGTTCGACCTGTCGTGGAGGCCCCGCCCGGTTCCGGTGACGGTACCGCCGGTTCCCACGCCGGCGACGAACTGCGTGACCGCTCCGTCGGTCGCCTCGTACACCTCCCGGGCTGTCGTCCGTTCGTGTGTGTCCGGATTGTCGGGGTTCTCGTACTGGTTCGGCCGGTAGTACTCGTCCGGGTCCGCGGCGATGATCTCCTCGCAGTGCTCGATAACGGCGTCGTAGCCGCGGTCGGCGTCGACGAAGTGGATCTCCGCGCCGGCGTCGCGGATCGCGTTCACCTTGCCACCTGAGGCGTTGTCGGGCATGACGACCTCGACGTCGTAGCCGCGGGCGGCGGCGAGTCGAGCGTTTGGCGACTCTCGACTTGATCGACCCGCCGCCGTACGGTGCTCCACACAGGTTGAACCACTCCGCTTTCGCGTACACTGTCGTGTCGGACTCTATGTCCAGGTCGATTGCGAGCATCGGTGTCTCGAAAATTGTCGACTCGTCGACCTCGTATCCCTCCATGCCCGCCTTTGGGGGGTGACCGACAAGAGTCCGACGGAAACGGCCGATTCGCCCCGCAGATCGGCTGTGTGCACGAGGTACATGTCCGAGAAAGGGGCCAACTCTGACCCTTCCGAAACCTGTTATATCGAACAGCGTGTACTGGCGGACATGAGTCAGCCATCCTGGGAAGAGGTCGTCGAACTCCCGGACGAGGTCTGTCCGTACCCGCAGCTCGAAGCAAAGAAGTCGGTCGCCGGGCTGGAGTCGGGAGACCTGCCCGTACAGGAGACGGACCACGTTCCGAGCACAGAGAACGTCCCGAAAGCCGTCGGCGACGACACAGAGACAAAGGTGTGGCAGTCAGGCGACGGCTTCTACAGGCGGAGTGGAGCCGCCGACCCTCACGGACGCACCGAGCGTTCGGGTGTCAATTCCAGCCGACCCATCTCGGGAAGGTCGAGGGGAATTACATTCGCCTGCGACGGCACGGCCCGGTTTGGGACGTGCGGTCAAAACGGTGAAGCCGCGGGGCTTGTCCCCGCGGTACTTCACCGTATCTTCCTGCGCAAGGTGTAACGATGGTCGAGGAGCTCAGCCCCGAGGCGGTCAAAGAACGCATCGAGGCAGGCGACACACAGGTCGTCGATATCCGCCCGTTCGAGCAGTTCGAACAGGGCCACATCCCCGGTGCAGTCAACATCCCGATGTCACAGCTTCCCGCGTCGGTCGCCGAGGTCGAGTGGGGCGACGACGTCGTCTGTGCCTGCCCCGTCGGCCAGTCGTCGGTCCAGGCGGCGAAACTCATCCAGAGCTTCGAGGAGGTCGACGACGACGCGACCGTCGCCAGCATGGCGGGTGGGTACCGCGAGTGGGAGTACGAGCTGGAAAGTGGCGAGACCTCCGACGCACAGTAGGTGACCGTCGGCTGCCGTACCCGTTCGGTGCGGGGGTGGTCTGATCAGTGGCGATGCGGTCAATCGCGTCTTCTCGGTCATGCATGAACACGAGGACATCCGTTACGTCGATGCCACTGGACGTGAGATACTACTTCGCTGGCGTCTGTGCACTACTCCTCGGAGAGTCTGCCGGGTGTCCACGTCCCCTCGAAGTCTTCGTGGACGAACGGGTTCGCGTCTTCGCCCGCGTACGCGCCGACGATGTGGCCGTCACCTTCGAGGTAGTACTGGTAGGTGGTCAGTCCCTCCAGCCCGACCGGGCCGCGGGCGTGGGTCTTGCCCGTGGAGATGCCGACTTCCGCACCCAGCCCGTACCGGTAACCGTCGCTAAAGCGCGTCGAGGCGTTGTGGAAGACGCTTGCCGAGTCGAGACCGATCATAAACTGGCGTGCGCTTTCGGTGTCCTCGGTGACGATCGAGTCAGTGTGTTTCGAGCCGTAGGTGGTGACGTGCTCGATTGCGTCCGCGAGCGAGTCGACGACCCTGACGGCCACGATCAGGTCGCCGTACTCGGTTTCCCAGTCTTCGGGACTCGCCGCTGTTGCGTCGATGAGCTGTCGGGTCCGCTCGTCGCCACGCACCTCGACGTCGGCATCGTCGTACCGTGTTGCGATCGCGGGCACAAAGTCCTCGGCGACTGCCTCGTGGACGAGCAGTGTCTCAACAGCATTACAGACCGCAGGATACTGGACTTTCGCGTCGTAGGCGATCTCCGTGGCCATCTCCAGGTCGGCGTCGTCGTCGACGTAGACGTGACAGACACCTTCCGTGTGGCCGAGCACGGGAATCTTGGTGCTGTCCTGGATGTACCCGACAAAGTCGGAACTGCCACGGGGCATGACCAGGTCGATCGCGTCGTCCATCTCCAGCAGGCGGTCCACGTCTGCACGCGCTTCGATCAGTTGTGCCCACCCTTCGGGCATGTCAGCCGTCGCCTCACGGATCGTCTCGTAGAGTATCCGGTTTGACTCGCGTGCCTCACTGCCTCCTTTCAGAATGACCGCGTTGCCGGACTTGAGACTCAGAGCGGCGATCTGGACGAGCGCGTCCGGCCGGGACTCGAAGATCGTCCCGATCACGCCAAGTGGCACGCTCACACGGTACAGCTCCAGCCCGTCGTCAAGTTCGCATGCGGCCTCTGTCCGGCCCAGCGGGTCTCTCTGGCTGGCGACACTGCGGACCATCTCTGCGATACTCGTCAGCTTCGACTCGGAGAGTTCCAGCCGGTCAACGAGCGCCTGCGTGTACTCGCCCTCGGCGAGCATCCGTTCGGCTTCCTCGACGTCGCGGGCGTTGGCTTCGAGGATCGCCTCCCGGCTGTCGAGAATCGCGTCCGCAACCGCGTGCAGTGCCTCCCCACGTGCGCTGTCGTCAACGTTCGCGAGCCGTAGTGCAGCCGACTGGGCCTGTTCGACTTTCTCGCGGGTGGTCCGGTCACCCGTCTGTGTGGTCTGGTCGCTCATGTGTGCTCACCTGTTTTCGTGTACTCCGTTCGTGGGTA
This sequence comes from Halobacteriales archaeon QH_10_65_19, assembly GCA_003022085.1. Next base: position 3,636 of record PXQK01000138.1, read on the forward strand.
CAAAGAGTGTTCCAACGGATTTGCATGCAACGATTTTCGCCAGCACGTCCGGTTTCGTCGAGCCGGCGACAATCGCAACGATTCCGTGTTCACTCACCGCTCGTGCGCCGGCGACTTTCGTCTGGATCCCGCCGAATGAGGGGCTGGAACTCGCCTCGACACGTTCCTGGACCTGTGTGTAGTTGTCGCCGACAGCCTCGATGCGCTCGGCTTGTGGGTTGTCCTTCGGGTTGGCAGTGTAGACGCCGCCCACGTCAGTCAGCGTCACCAGCAGATCGGCGTCGACACCGATCGCAACAGACGAGGAGAGCATGTCGTTGTCACCGATGCGGATCTCCTCGGTCGCAACCGCGTCGTTCTCGTTGATAATCGGGACGATGTCCCACGCCAGCAGCGTCTTGACAGTGTTTTTAAAGTTGGTGAACCTGTCAGGGTCTTCTAGATCGTTCTCGGTGAGCAGTATCTGGGCGATCTTGTACCCGTAGCGCTCGAAACTCTCAGTGTACTGGCGCATCAGGTGTGACTGACCCACCGTCGACAGCGCCTGCTCCTCCTCGACGCGCTCGGTGGTCTGGTCGACCCGGCCCTTGCCTGCGCCGATCGCGCCCGAGGAGACCAGCAACACATCCTTGTCCGCGTCGAGCAAATCGTGCAGATCGTCGACGAGCTTGTCGATCTTCGCGGGATCGAGCCGTGAGGTCTCGTCGGTTAGCGAGTTCGTCCCCGCCTTCACGACGACGCGGTCAGCGCCGGCCGCAAGCTGGCGCGCTCGCTCGACTGCGGTCGGGTCGGGAGACGCAGACTCATTCATCATTGCTGTCTGTGGCCAGTTCTTTCGAGCGCCGCTCGGCCGCGGCCACGGCGTCCGCGATCGCGTCCTGTACGTCGCTGTTTCTGAGTTCTCTCATCCCCTCGATGGTTGTTCCCTTCGGCGAGCAGACCGCATCGATCACCTCCTCGATCGACGCCTCGGACTGCAGCACTGTTTCGGCTGCCCCTTTGAACGTCTGTGCGGCCAGAACCTCTGCGTCCTCGGGGTCGAGGCCGTGCCTGGTACCGGCATCCCGCATCGCCTGGATCAGATAGAAGACGAAGGCCGGCCCGCTCCCGTTGACCGCGGTCGCGACGTCCATCCGGGACTCCTCGACAGCAACGAACTCGCCCACGTCATCGAGCAGTTCCGTGACCTCCGGCGGGATCTGTTCGCCCGTGACGGCGGCGGCCATCTCGCGGGTTTCCGCAGCGAGGTTGGGCATGATCCGGACGACCGTGGCCGCCGTATGCGGTTCGAGCTGGTCGGTCGAAACGCCCGCGGCGATGGAGACGAGCGTCTGGTCGGGCTCCAGGTCGATATCCGCGAGTACCTGCGGTGCCAGGTCCGGTTTGACTGCCAGAAAGATAACGTCGCTGTCGGTCGCACCCGCGGGGTCGGTCGTCGTCGTGGTACAGAGAGCGGCGATGTCGTTGAGTGCGTCATCGTCGATATCACACGCAATGATCGTGTGCCCGCCGCTCTCGGCGAGCCCGCGTACCAGTGCCGAACCCATATTCCCACAGCCGATCACGCTTGCCTGAACCATCTTGTCTTCCCTTCGTAGTCTCAGTATCAAAGTGACTGCGGTTTTGGCAAACAGTTGTCGGCAGTTTGACTCGAGTCAGATCCGCCGCGTCTCGTCGACCCAGACCTCAGATTCGAATTTGAGCGTCGTCTTTTCGAGGACCGGCACCCCGTCCCGGTTTTTGGGGATCGTCAGTTTGTACTCTAGCTCGTCTTTCGACGGGGTGAGTTCCAGTTTCCAGACCATGTCGCTGACCATCAACGTGACGTCCCGCAGGGCCGGTGGCCTGTCCATCGTGACGCAGTGCAGGACACCGAGGCCGTCCGTCTCGAGCATCGTCGATTTGATCTCGTTGAGCACCTCGCGGTAGACCTCGTCGTTGCCCGTCTCTTCCAGTGGGTTCATCGGATCGACGATGACGTTAATATCTCTGTCGATGTTCGAAACGATCTCGTAGACGGAGTCGACGATCGAGTTTGAGGAAGCGAACGTCGTGTTGTAGCTTCCGCTTCCAGTAACCTCTCTCAGGAACTCGCTGTCCATTGATTGTTCCTGCGAGACGGACTGGACGTACACGTTGTCTGTCACAGAATCGGGTAATCCGGATTCGACCGCCTCCACCTCGCGGAGCGTCGTCAGATACAGCGTCGGCCGCGTTCCGATGAGCTGGTAGAGCAGTGCCTCACTCTGTGTCATCGGGCCTGCACTGATTGCCAGGAGACTTCCTGGTCTGATGCCCCCGGAAAGCTGCCTGTCAATCGGTTCCATCCCCGTGGAAATTTTCCCATTCATCCGGATCTCCTGTATTGTCGGAGTTTCCGACAGTTAACTGTACTGTTGGGCTGCTGGCCTAATGTATTTGTCCGACTGATAGTGGCTTTTGTAGGCGGTACAGGATCGACCGCACGGCTCATACGGTCGTGCGTGAGTATGTTCGAGCAGTGCGACAGGTATCGGCGTCTCAGCTTCTGAAACTGGTGTCTGTGACGGCATAGCGGTACAGAGTCACGCACAATCGTAGCAATTCGGCCGGCCACCGTCTGTCACAGTATCGACGCACACATGTAGCTGGTTTGTACATGGTGAAACATGGCAACATACCGTCCTGTTGCAGCCACGGACCGGGACCGGTTCGAGGAGATCCTCCAGCACGCGTTCGCGATCGAGCAGGGTCCCAGCCGCGACAAGCAGGCCGACGTCGACGACTCTGCCCCCGAGTACTGGAACGATAGCGACGAGTGGCCACCGACCCTCTCGGAGCCCCGCGGGATCTTCGAGGGCGACCGTCTCGTCAGCGTCTGCAAGCTCTACTACCTTGATGCCTACCTCCACGACGACTTCGTGACGGTCGGGGGGCTCGGCGGGGTCGCGACGCCGTCCGAACACCGCCGAGAGGGGCACGTCCGCACACTCGCGGCCGGGGCACTTGCGGAGTACCGCGAGAACGGGATCACGCACGTCGCGCTCTGGCCGTTCGACACCGGCTTCTACAGGCATCTCGGCTGGGGCATCGCCAACAAGTACACCCGCTACGAACTCCCGCCCGACGGCCTCTCTTTCGCCCGCGGCGCCGACGGCAGGATTCGGCGGCTCGGCCCCGACGACTGGGAGCGCCTCCGTCCGGTCGAGGTCGCCTTCGGCGAGGGAACCAACCTCTCGGTGCGCCGCTCCGGGACCTGGTGGCGCGAGCGGACGCTGAGTGACTGGCCGGACGACGAACGACCGTACGTCTACGGGTACGAGCGCGGCGGCGACCTCCAGGGGTACGTCCTCTACACTGTCGACAGCGGCGACGACGGCCGGCGGCTCAACGTGTCGACACTCGCTCACACCGACGAAGAGGCATACCTCGGGCTGCTCGGATTCCTCTCGGACCACGACTCGCAGGTCGGAACGGTCGTGTTGTGGCGCGCGCTAGAGACAGAACTGCTCGACCGCGTCTCCGCACCAGAGGAGGTCGAGTGCGTCGTCGAACCAGGGCCAATGGTCCGCCTGACCGACGTCGCGACTGCGGTGGAACGCTACCCCTGGCCCGACAGCGTCGATGTCCGGTTTACGCTCGACGTCTCCGACCCGCTGCTCGATCACAACGACGGCCGCTTCGAGGTCTCTGTCGCGGACGGGAGCGCGACTGCGACAGCCCTGGAGACGTCCGACGCAGACCCCGAGGCCGACGTTTCCGCTGATATCGCCACGCTCTCACAGCTGTCCGTCGGGACCCACAGCCCGAGGGAGGCTGCGCGCCTCAGCGACCTAGAAATCCGGCGCGAGACGCTCGCCGACCCGCTGTCGCGGGCCTTTCCCGGCAAACCGGTCTGTCTGCGGGAGTTCTTCTGACATGTCGAAACGTGGAGTTGTATAAACGGCCCAGAATGTTTTTACTCGTGGAAGGTACAGTACCGCCTACAGGTAATGAGCACGGCCGCCCGCGATCGGTCGCCCTCCAGGCAGTTCCGGGGACGCATGCTCGGCGTGTTAGCGGTGTTACTGGCAGTCAACGCGCTGTTCGTCCTGGTGCTTCTGTGGGGTTTTTGGGTCCTCATCCCGACAGCCGTCGGGTTCGTCTTCACCGGCGAGGTAGCGGTGCTCGCCGACCTGGTCCGTCTTCCGGTCGCGCCGTGGCTGTGCCTGCTCGCCGTCGTCGGGTTTCTCGGCGGGCAGATCTACTACGGCTATCGGCGGGTGCTGACGGGCACAGAGGCTGTCGGGGACGACGAGGAGCATGCCGTCGCGCGGACGGTCCGCAAGCTGGCGATGACCGTCGGCGTGCCCGTGCCCGCGGTCCGCGTCGTCGCAGACGAGGAGCCGAGCTGCTACACCGTCGGGCGGTTCACCGACGCGACGATCGTCGTCACGACGGGGTTGATCGGGGCGCTCGACGCCGAGGAACTGGAGGCGGTGCTGGCACACGAGGTCGCACACGTCGCCAACCGCGACGTGACGCTGATGACGGTCACGACGCTGTTCCTGGAGATCACGGACCGGGTCTATCACGCCACACGGCTGGTCCGGCGAGCGATCACCGACCGCGACAGCCTCTCGAAGCGCGACTGGCTCGTCCTCCGGTTCGCCTTCCCGATCGCGGCACTCGTGTACCTGCTCGTGGCGCCCGTGCTCTGGCTGTTCCCGCTGGCAGCGGGCTGGGCGACGCGGCAGCTCTCCCACGCCCGGGAGTACGCCGCGGACGCCGCAGCCGCGGAGATGACAGGCAGGCCGCTCGCGCTCGCGACCGCCCTCACGACGCTCGGTGACGCCACGACCGCACCGGAGACGGACCTCCGCCTCGTCAAGACGTGTGCGCTGTGTATCGTCCCTGCGGAGCCGGTGACGGGTGCCGACACGGTGTCGCTCCCGACGATCACCCGACCGGCCGACGCCGGGGACCGGGGGGAACGAACCACCGCCTGGCTCGACGGGGCGACACCCGCACAGACCGCCGGTGGGACGTTCGACACCCACCCGCCTGTCGGGCGCCGGGTCGCACGACTCCGCGAGATGGCCGCCAACCTGGAGGGAGGACGGTGAGATGAACCCCCGGCGACGGCTGCTGCTGGTGGTCGGCTGTGTCGCCTGCCTGCTCGCGCTCAGCAGTGCCCTCCCTGCGGCCGATCCACGCCTCGACGCGCCGGGTGTCGGCGACGGCGAGGGAGCCGACACGGGAAGCTGGGACGAGGTCGTCGACTCGGAGGGGTCTGATTCCTCGGACGACGAGGAGGGAGACGAGCCCGACGAGCCCACGGACACTGACACCGACCCCGAGCCCGGGACCGACCGCGACCACGAGTTACGAATCGACGGAGCAGTCGTGCCGGGCAACGACGTGACCGTTGAGCTCACGGGCTGGACGCTGTTAGACGACGAGTTCTCCGTCCAGGTCGACAACGAAACCGTCGGCACGACTGACAGGGGCGAACTCGGGATCACGGTCCCGTACGCCACGGAGATGACGGTGGCGGTTCCCGCCGAATCGCTCTCCCAGACCGTCGACGTCCGGACGAACGCGTCGATCAACGTCGACGGGGACGTCGCACAGAATCGCAACGTTACCGCGGTCGTCACGGTCGGATCGACACCCGTCTCGGACCTCCGGATGTACCAGGACGGCGAGGTGGTCGGGACGACCGACGAGAACGGCGAGCTGGCGGTGACGATGCCCGAACGGGTCGGGACGACGGAGCTCCGCGCCGAACGCGGCCCGGTTACCGGCGAGCGATCGGTCGCCCTGCTGGCGCCGACAGTTACGGTCAGGTCACAGCTCCTGTTCCCCGGCCTGCCTGCGCCGGTAGAGGTGACCGCCGACGGCGTCGGTGTCCCGAACGCCACCGTGACGGTCGAGGGCGGCGGCACGACAACGACCAACGAGGACGGCTTCACCCGCGTCCGGCTCCCGATCGACAACGAGGCGACGATCACGGCCGAGGTCGACGGGGAACGCGCGACGACGACGGTCGGCAAGCTGTACCTCAGGCTGACGGTCGTCGGGGTGCTGGTGCCCGGGCTCGTGGGCGGGTTCGTCTGGACGTACGTCCGGTACTGGGGGCGCGCCGAGCCGTGGGACCGCGACGGGTTGGTCCGGGCCGGAACGGGGTTCGGGATCGCTGGGCTGTTCGTCGCCATCGCGGACGTGCTCGCTGCCCTCCTCGACGCGCTGCGAGCGCCGTCGGTCCCGGACGTCTCGTTCTCGGTGCCGCGACCCAGGGGGTTCTCGGGGCTGACCGGCATCCTCTCTGTTCCGTGGCCCTCTGTCTCGCTTCCGCGGCTCGGTCTCGGCTCGCTTCTCTCCGCGCGCGGGTCGTCCGACGGGTCTGGTTCCGGGCTCGCGTCGTCGATCCGCGACCGGCTCAGGTTTGGGGACGACGACGGGGAGGAGGCGTCCGGGGACCAGGAGCCGTCGCTGGCTGACGAGCCGCTCGGTCCGCCGGGCCCCCGGGCCGAACTGCGGGCCCACTGGCACGCGTTCCTCGACAGAGTCGGGCTGCAGAAACGGGAGACGCGGACGCCGGGTCAGGCAGCACGTCAGGCGCTGGCTGCCGGGTTCCCGGCGACGTCGGTCCGACGGCTGCTGAGTGTCTTCCGCAAAGTGGAGTACGGCGGCCGTGACCCGTCCCCGGAGCAGGTCGCAGAGGCGCAGGCGGCCGCCGACGAACTGCTCGATCACGACCCCGACGAGGAGGGATCGGAGTGAGCGACGCCAACCGGCTCGTCGGCCGGCTGGAGTGATCGGCCCTATCCTCGCGGGGTTCCTGTACGTGTTCGTCGTTCTCATGCCGATGTGGGGTATCGTGCTCGCGGCGGTGGGCGCCCACCTGTGGTCGACCGGCGCGACGGACCGCCTCGGCCCGATCAGGTCGCCGTCCCCCGAAGGTGGCGTGACGGCCGCCGAGGGGCCGGTTGGCCGGGAAACGGCACAGCGCCTGCGTGACGCTGCGAGTGACCACTACCGCAGTGCCGTGGACGCGCCGGCCGACGACGTCCGGAGCACGCTCTGGGAGGGGGCCGTTCGGCGGACCAGAACCCGCTTTGGACACGACGAGCCGACGGCCCGGTCGGTTGTCGTTGCCGGCGAGTGGACCGACGATCCGGTTGCAGCGGCTTTCCTCTCCGATGAGGTGTCGTACCCGCTCGGCGACCGCCTCCGGGCGGCTGTCGATCCCGGGCGTGCGTACCTCCGACGCGTGCGCCGGACGGTCGAGGCACTCGAAACGCCGTCCGACGCTGGGGCGGACGGGACGGACGGGTCGGAGGTGGGGGAATGAGCGAGGCGACCACAGCCGCGGAGGACGACGTCGTCACCGTCGACAGAGCGGAGGAGGAGTGGGGTGTTGTCGTCGCGCTCGCGCTCGCGGCGATCGGCCTGGCGGTCGGGAGTCCGGTGTTGCTCGCGGGTGCGACGATACCGCTGTGGTACACCGCAGCCGCGTCGTTCGCCGGCCGGCCGGAGACGACGGTCGCGATCCACCGTACGCTCGCCGTCGAGACCGGGTCCGTCGACGCGACGCGGCGGCCCGGTGACGAATCGGACGGGGACGCTCTGTCGGGCGATCCGGGCGAAACCGTCACGGTCCGGACGACGCTCCGGAACGCCGGCTCCGCGCCGGCGGTTGACCTCCGGGTCGTCGACGGCGTGCCCGACGCGTTGCCGGTCGTCGAGGGGACTCCCCGGGCCTGCGCCACGCTTGCCCCCGGCGAAGAGACAACACTCGAGTACGAGGTCGAACTCCAGCGTGGCGAACACGTTTTCGGGACGCCGACGCTCCGGGCCCGCGACCTCACCGGCGGAACCACGGTCGGCTGGGAGGGGGCGGCCGCGGGCGGCCACAGGCTGGTGTGCTCGCCGGCAGTCGACAAGGCGCCGCTCGGGAACGGACACAACGACTACGCGGGCGAGGTGCCGACCGACGAGGGCGGCAGCGGCGTCGAGTTCCACTCGGTGCGCGACTACGAGCCGGGCGACCCGGTGCGGTCGATCGACTGGCGGCGGTACGCGAACACGCGCGACCTCGCCACCGTCGAGTACCGTGCCGAGCGCTCGACGCGGGTTCTCTGCGTGGTCGACGCCCGGCCGAGCGAGCAGGCAGCACCGGCCGGGTCGGAGCTGTCGACGCTCGAACTCGGCGGTCACGCTGCCGAGCGAACCGCCGGGCGGCTGCTGGCGGAGGGACACCCGACCGGCGCCGCTGTGATCCGGGGTCGGCAGACGTCGCTCGTGCCGCCGGGCACCGGAAACACGGTGCGAGAACGTGCAGTCGGGCTGCTCGGGGCACTACCGGAGGAAGCCCCTGCTGTCCCGGCCCGCCGGCTCCACGAGGACCCTGTCGAGGCGGTCACGCGGGTGGTTCCCGGCGAAACGCAGGTGTATCTGTTCTCTTCGTTCGTGGACGACACGCCCCTGAACCTGGTCGAGCGCCTCCGTTTCCAGGGGTACGGCGTGTGCGTCGTCTCCCCGGACGTCGCGGGCTCCGCCGGTGCCGGGGCAGCCGGGGATGGCACGCAGACGAACGAGGACGTCGGGAGGCTTGCGACGCGGGTGACGGCCATCAGCCGCGACAACCGTCTCGCGCGGGTCAGAGCCACGGGTGCGACCGTAATCGAGTGGGAACTCGACCGCTCGCTCGGGCTAGTACTCAACCGGGCGGTCAGGGAGGTGAGACGATGAGCGCGCCGACCGCTCGCCTTCCGCGGACGAGTGCCCGTGCCGTCGCGCTCGCGGCGGTGCTCGGCGTGCTTGCGCTGACGGCACACGAGCCCCGTGTAGGCCTGGGAGTACTCTCGGGTGGGGCCGTCGCAGCCGCCGTTGCGGTCTCGACCGGCGGTCACAGCCCGGCGCTCGCGGCGGCGCTGTTTCCGGCTGGCGTTCTCGGGACGGTCGGCGTCCTGGTGTTCGCGTCGGGAGTGGGGCCTGTCGCCCTCATGCTCGTGGCAGTCGCCGTCCCACTGGGGGTCGGCGTCTCGGTCGTGGTGCTGGGCGGCGGGTCCCCCGCACAGCTCCGGGAGGTGGGGACTGCGTCGCTGTACGCGGCGGTCGTCGCTGCCTGCGGGACGGCGCTCGCGGCCGGTGTTGCCCTGGCTGGTAGTCCGGCGGCGGCAGTCTCGGCGCTCATCTGGGCTACTGGTCGGGGTGCGTTCGGGCTCGCAACCGCGGTCGCGGTCGCCGGTCTCGCGGTGTCGGCTGGCGTCACCGCGATCCCGCCGGCCGCGCTCGCGCCGCCACAGAGCCGGGAGCGGGCTGTCGAGATGCGGACCGCAGCTGCGTGGGCGGTGATCGTCGGATCGCTCGTGGTGGTCGCCCTCCTCGCGGTGTTGCTCGTGGTCGCCTCTCTCGAAAGCACCGCCGGAGCGGTCGTCGACTGGCTGCTCGTGACGCCATACATCCGTGGCGTGCTCCTGGGGCTGGCAGCCATGGGGGTCGGGCTGGCATCTGTCAGCCTGCTCGCCCGCTGGTCCTGGGAGAACGCGCCGCGTCCCCCCGAGCCGGTGTTCTCCGTGGTGGGCGGGACAGTTTGTGGGTTCGTGGCGATCAGTGCGCTTCTCGTTCTCGTCGGCGGCCCGCAGCCTGCGAGTGAGTGGACGGGGATTTTCGCCGTCGCTGCGGTCCTGTTCGGCGTCGCCTGGGTCGTGTTCTCCGAGTACGCCGACGCGCTGGAAACCGGTATTGCCCCGGCCGCGCGGACGGTCGTCGCGGTGGCACTGGGCGCAAGCGGCACTATCGTCGGAACAACCGCCGCGTACCAGGGGGAGGCGGCCGGCACGAGCGTCGCCGGCCTTGCCCCGCTCGTCGCATTCGCGGCCGGCTTTTTCGTCTACAGGGCTGGCAGGTTCGGGCGAACGCTCGGCGCGGAGGTCGGAACGGCCGGCGCGGCCCGTCGCACACAGCTGGTACGGCTCGGATGGCTCGGTACGGTGACGGCGCTCGGGCTGGTCGTCGCTGCAGGGGGGCTCTGGGCCGCGACGGTGCTCGCACCGACGCTCTCTGTACCGGCGGCCACAGGGGTTGTCGTCGGCATGGTCGCGCTGGTGGCCGGCGTCTGGCTCCTGCTGCGCTGAAGACCACCCGATACGGGCTGCTGTGACCCGGTACAGCCGTGTTAGCGTACGAGACGCGATAGGCCCGTAGTTGGCTCGCCGTAATGAGACTCGACGACCACGACGACGCGACGGTAAGAAGGTGTGGCTTTCCTCGCCGGACGAGCTCATCACGCTGCTGCGAGAGCGCGCCCTCGAGCCCGGGGAGCCGATCGTCGACGTCGATCCCGCGACGGTGTACGCCTACGTAAACTACCCCGCCCTACTCGCCGCCTTCGGCGGCTCCGTGAGGACGGGGCTTTCCG
>PXQK01000139.1 GCA_003022085.1 Halobacteriales archaeon QH_10_65_19
GCCGCCGTTCTCCGTCCCGTTCTCGCCGCCGTTTTCGCCGTCGTTGCCGTTCCCATTCCCGTTGCCGTTGCCACCGTCGTCGTCGCCGGTGCACCCCGAGAGCGCCATCGTCGCCGCCGACGCACTCGTGGCTCCAACGAACTTGAGGAAGCCTCGTCGCTCGATGTCAGGATCGTCTGGCTGTTCCATAGAGGGCCAAGGGTTCTCCCTTATTTAAAATTACGCTTATCCTGCGAACTCCCACGGGTAGTACGTACTGTTCACCTCGTTACGCACAGCGACGCAGATCTGTCATACGAGCGCTTTTCAGGGCACTCGTCGTAGGGTGGCCATGGCCGAAGACGACGTCGACACTCCGTTCGAGGCGTTCTGGGGAGACTTGCTCGACGACGTGGAGGCGACCGCCGACGAGTACCGGGAGGAGGGGTGGGAGGCACACGCGCTCCGGGTCGGAGACGTTACGGCGCTGTACGACACGGACAAACCGTACGGGCTGGACGTCCTAGTTCCGGAGTCGGCGTTCGACCTAGTCGCAGACCTCACGGACGACGCGGCTGTCGAAACCGGGGCGGTGTACGCGCGAACGACCGGACCGACCGTCTTCCTCCTGATTGTCGAGACGTTTCCCGCGGATGACACGGCGGTGCTGATCCCCGCGTACTACAACCACGCCACTGACGGCGAACTGCTCGACGTGGCCGCCGAGGGCGATGGCATGCGCGTCCACATCCGGTCGCTCGGGAGCGACCACCGCATTACCTTCACTCACGAGGATCACACGCTGTTCGCACCCTAAATTTTACGTCGTCGGGTTTCCTCGGTCGCTTCGCTCCCTGCGGGAACCTCCACAGAGTCACGTCCGACAGTATCAGTGACACAGTCATCTCCGTCCTCTGTCACAACGTTCCGTACAAGAAGCGCGCGTATCGGTCACAAGAACGAGCCTGTCGAGCGGCGACGACCGCCACCACGCCAGGGCAGAGTCAGCCGCCTGGACCCCGGCTGCGAGCACGAGTACGGTCGCCGTGTCGCCGATCCGTCCGTCCGGGAGTGGAACGCCGTTGACCGAGAGGGCAAATGCCAGTACGATGACACAGATGCCGACGATCGAGGCCTACGGTAAACTGGTAGGAGCGACCGAAACCGGCGGCGAGGCTGTCGGGTACGAGGCGATTCCACAAGCCTACGAGGACTCCAGGCCGCTGGTCCAGCCCGAGACAGGTGCCGAGATGGTCGAACTGTACTGGCGCGCACTCGACGGTTTCGCCGGACGACGTGTTCCGGGGCGTCACGCCCGGAGCGACGACTGGGCCGTACGTCTCGCAGTTCCTCTGGAAGGACCGGAACCCCGGCGGCGGACCCGAGGACCAGAAGATCCAGAAGGCTGCGCAGGTACTCAAGCCCTTTACAAAAGGAAGTTGCGGTCGGCGCGACATTGACAGTTTTCCGAACCGGCAGAACGTCACATTGTTTGATATAGCGACCGACAGTTTACGAGCCACCGTCGGACCGCCTGCTCCGCCGGGTAGAGCGTGGAGAACCGGGGGCGTCACTCGATCTGTTCGCGGTACTCCTCCGGCGAGAGGAGGTCCATGAGTTCGGACGCGTCGTCGGGGTCGATCTCGACCATCCAGCCATCGCCGTAGGGATCCTCGTTGACCAGTTCCGGTTCGTCGATCAGCGTCCCGTTGGACGCCGAGACGGTGCCGGTGACCGGTGCGTAGATGTCCGAGACGGCCTTGATCGATTCGACCACGCCGAACGCGGACTCCTGATCGACCGACTCCCCCTCGTCGGGGAGTTCCACGAAAACCACGTCTCCGAGTTCGTCCTGTGCGAAGTCGCTGATTCCCACGCGGACGGTGCCGTTCTCCTGGCGGGCCCACTCGTGGGACTCGAGATACCGACAGTCGTCAGGGATGTCGAAGCTCATGGTAGGAACGGGGGCACGGTGGTATGTGCTTTCTTCGGTTCGTCCCGAATGACAACCCTGACCGGGCGCGTTTCCCGTGCGTACGCCGCGGGCAGGTACCCGAGTGCGATCGGCTCCCCCAGCGTCGGGCTCATCGTCCCACTGGTGACGTGGCCGATCGGTTCACCGTCCGCCGTCGTCACCTCGTAGCCGTGGCGGGGTATCCCCCGCTCGTCGAGGCAGATACCGGCGAACTGTTCCGCGGGCCCGTCTGCCTCGACGTCTGTGAGCGCGTCACGGCCGACGAACTCGGTGTCGAGCGCGACGGCGAACTCGATACCGGCCTCGAAGGGGGTTCGCGGCTCCTCATCGGGGTCGAAGTCCTGGCCGGAGAGCAGAAAGCCCATCTCGGTCCGGAGCGTGTCGCGCGCGCCGAGCCCGCAGGGCTGGCAGTCGAGGCTCTCCCAGACTGTCGGGGCCTCGTCCCAGGAGACGAGCACCTCGAATCCGTCCTCGCCGGTGTACCCGGTTCGCGCAACCAGCGCGTCGACCGCCGCGACCCGGCCGCCCGCGACGTCGAATTCGGAGAGCGCCGCGAGGTCGACGTCCGTCTCGGGGCCCAGCAGTTCCGGCGCGTCCGGTCCCTGAACGGCGAACATCGCGTACTCCGCCGTCCGGTTTGTCACCGTCGCGTCCAGACCCCACTTCTCGCAGTGGTGCACCCACCGCTCGTACATTTCGGCGTCGTGGCCGGCGTTCGGGATGAACAGGTACCCCTCGTCTTCGCTCTCGGGGAGCCTGTAGACGACTGTGTCGTCGAGCATCACCCCCTTTTCGTCGGTGATCGCCGCGTACTGTGCCCCTCCCGGGTCGAGCGCGCCCACGTCGTTTGTGGTCAAGCGCCCGAGCAACCGCTTGGCGTCCGGACCCGACACCGTGATCTCGCCCATGTGCGAGACGTCGAACTTGCCGACTTCCTCGCGGACGGCCGCGTGCTCGGTCCGGATCGAGTCGAACTCCACGGGCATCTCCCAGCCCCCGAAGTCCATCGTCTTCGTGTCGTGGAAAACTGGTGGCGTCCGGAGTGTCATATCTGTACTCTCGATGGCCCCGTCCCTAACGGTTGTGCTGTGGTTCGTACTCCGACTGCCACTGGTAAACCGTAACTTGCTATACCAAATCCCCGCGAAACAACTGTTCACGTGACCTGGTCCCGAAAAGAATCGCAACAGTCATTATCAGCGAGTACTCCAGTCGCGTCCTTCGGACTAGTGTCCGTCTTGGGGCCTTGGACGGCCCAGAACAACTGTTAAAGGGCCACGCCGAGAAGAGTTACAGCAGCCCGACCAGGGACTCGGCAGCCCGTTCGACCGTCAGCTCCCAGACAGAG